>CAXGSZ010000383.1:0-3438 GCA_964012455.1 uncultured Alphaproteobacteria bacterium | reverse complement strand
CGATGACCTCTTGAAGAAAAATTACCCCATGGTGCACGCGGTCGGTCGCGCGTCAGACCGGGCACCACGCCTTATTGATATTGTCTGGGGAAATCCGCAACATCCGAAGGTGACCCTTGTCGGAAAGGGTGTGTGTTTTGATACAGGTGGCCTTGATCTGAAGCCGGCATCCGGCATGAAACTAATGAAGAAGGACATGGGCGGCGCGGCCAACGCATTGGGGCTGGCGCGGATGATCATGTCTGCCAAACTGCCGGTACGCCTTCGTGTTCTCGTGCCAGCGGTCGAGAACAGTGTCGCGGGCGACGCATTCCGGCCGCTCGACGTACTGGATAGTCGCGCTGGTATAACCGTTGAGATAGGCAACACCGATGCCGAGGGACGATTAATTCTGGGGGATGCGCTACATGAAGCCGCTTCGGAGGATCCAGAGCTACTCCTTGATTTCGCAACCCTGACTGGCGCCGCTCGCGTGGCCTTGGGTCCGGAGCTTCCGGTGTTTTTTGCAAACGACGATGCGCTCGCCGGCGACCTGTCGAAATATGGGGAGGCAGCCGGCGACCCAGTCTGGCGATTGCCGCTCTGGAAACCCTATCGGCGGACGATGGACAGCAGGGTTGCCGACATCAACAACATCGGTGAGATGGCGCAAGGCGGAGCAATCATCGCCGCCCTGTTTCTTGATGAGTTTGTCAAGGATACCGTGCCATGGGCGCATTTCGATATCATGGCATGGAACACGTCGTCGCGTCCGGGGCGACCGGCCGGCGGCGAAGCCATGGCAATCAGAGCTGCATTCGGAACGATAGCGGCACGTTTCGGGAAGGGTTGAATCGAAGCCGCATCAAGCGCGATTTTTCTGCCTTGCCGAGGGACCAAGGTCGCGCGAATTTTGATTCGTCAACGAAACGAACCTGAACGGACTCGTCATGGGAATGTTGCCGGACCAAGCACTCGACCTTTGGCACCGCAGTGTGGTTCGCAGTGTACGTAGCGATTCCCCGGATTTTTCCGCCCGCCAAATGGCGGTCCTGCTGACCGTTTACCTGACACCGCAACCGCATACCGTCCACGGTCTCGCCGTAGAGCTGAACATCTCGAAATCCGCCATTACCCGCGCGCTCGACCGACTGGGTGAATTCGGCCTTGTGAGACGGAAGCCGGACGAAACTGATCGCCGATCGATCGAAGTGCAGCAAATGGTGAAGGGTTCGGTTTTCCTGAGTGAATTTCCGGAGATTGTTATTCGCTTGTCCGGCGAGACGTTCGGCCGCTGACCGGCCGCTTCAGTAACCCGCCCTCGTATCGACGATATTGTGGGGACGTTCCCCGGCGAGCACACGCTGCAGGTTTGCGGTGACTTCCCGCGCGCCCGTTTCTGATCCAGTCAACGCCGCGTTGTGCGGTGTCAGTGTGATTCCGGAATGCTGCCAGATTGGATTGTCTTCGGGCAGCGGCTCGGTTGAGAAGACGTCGAGGACGGCTTCCGAGAGCTGCCCCGAATCTAGGGCGGTAATGATGTCAGCCTCGACTTGTAAACCGCCCCGTCCCGCATTGATCAAGCCTGCGCCCTTCGGAAGTTGAGCAAAGAGATCAGCGTTCAGAATGCCGCGCGTGTCGTCGGTTAGGGGCAACAGGGCGACCAGAATTTCCGTCCGCGCGAGAAATGGGCCAAGGCCGTCTTCTCCATGGAAACAGGTAACGCCCGGCACCTCCTTTGGCGTGCGCGTCCACGATGTCACATCGAACCGCAGTGCGCTCAGGGCTGCGGCTGCATCGCTACCCAGCACCCCGAGCCCCATCAGGCCAACTTTTCGGTCCGGCGCAAGTGGTGTCACGATTTGCCGCCATTCACCGGCGCGTTGCTGAATTTCGAAGTCGCGTTGCTGCCGGTGAATTCGCAAAACGTGCAGCGCCACGTATTCCGTCATGCCAATCACGAGCGCTTCCTCCACCATGCGGACGACCGGCACGCTGTGTGGCAGGTCCGGATCGTCAAGCAAGGCATCGACGCCGGCGCCGAGGGAGAAGATATATTCGAGGTTCGGGAAGCGGCGTTTAAGCTCGCCGCGCGGTGGGTTCCACACAAGCGCAAAACGCACTGCCGTATCGTCGCCCGGTTCGTCCCAATGGCGCAGCGGAATTTCTGGCACATCACGGTCGAGATAGGCCGACCAGTCCTCCCAACTGTCGTTTGCCGAATAGAAGATCAAGGTCATCGGGTTTACTCGCTAATCTCGCCCGCCTCGATCGCGTCTTCCGAAGCCTCAAGATCGAACGCCGCCGCCATCAGGGCGCGGGTGTAAGGGTGCTGCGGTTTATCGAAGAGCTCTGTGGCTGGACCCTGTTCCACCACCTTTCCGGCACGCAGCACGAGGACATAGTCAGAGAGTGCACGGACCACGCGAAGATCGTGGCTGATGAACATATACGCGAGTTCGTGCTCGCGTTGGAGGTCGCGCAGCAGATCGACAATTTGAGCCTGCACCGACCGATCGAGCGCTGAAGTTGGCTCGTCCAGGACGACGAATTTCGGCTTCAGCACCATGGCGCGCGCGATCGCGATCCTCTGGCGCTGTCCACCCGAGAATTCGTGCGGATAGCGATGCCGGCTTTCGGGATCGAGGTTGACCTCTCGCAGCGCTTTGACAACGCGGCGGTCCCGTTCGGCGTCACTCGCACCTGGCTCGTGTACCTTCAGGCCCTCGGCGATGATCTGGCCGACTGACATGCGGGGGCTGAGGCTGCCGAAGGGGTCCTGGAAGACCACCTGCATCTCGCGCCGCAGCGGGCGCATTCCGGCAGTGTCGAGACCCTGGATGTCGCGCCCGTCAAAGACGATGTCCCCCTCGCTGCGTTTGAGGCGCAGCAAGGCCATGCCGAGAGTGGTCTTTCCGGAACCGGATTCACCGACAACGCCGACCGTTTCGCCCCGCCGGACCGTCAGGGAGATGCCGTCAACCGCCTTTATGTGATCGACGGTGCGGCGCAACAGGCCCTTCTTGATGGGGAACCACACGCGGACGTCGTTACCCATCAGAATGGTTGGCTTGGTGACCTTCGGCGGTGCCTTCAATCCCGATGGCTCCGCGTCGAGCAGTCGACGGGTGTAGTCGTGCGCCGGCTGGGAAAAAACCTCTCTTGCCTCTCCATGCTCGACGATCTCACCGTCTTTCATGACGCAGACGCGGTGCGCCACCTTGGCTACAATTCCGAGGTCATGAGTAATGAACAGCATCGCCATGCCGAGGCGCAACTGCAGATCGGCAAGTAGCTTCAGAAGCTGAGCCTGGATGGTGACGTCAAGTGCGGTTGTCGGCTCGTCCGCGATCAACAGATCTGGTTCGTTCGCTAGCGCCATCGCGATCATCACCCTTTGCCTCTGCCCGCCCGAAAGCTCGTGCGGATAGGCGTTGAGGCGTTGTTCGGCATCTCGAA
>CAXGSZ010000382.1:0-3446 GCA_964012455.1 uncultured Alphaproteobacteria bacterium | reverse complement strand
CCCAGGTCACGATCGGCGCACCGGATGCTTTGCGGCAGCTCTTGCAATGACAGTGCGCGACCCAGATCGGTGCGCCCTCCGCCGGATAGCGCACCTTGCCGCACAGGCAACCACCGGTGCGGCCGCTCACGCCCTAATCCCGGAGTAGATCGTTGATCGAGGTTTTGGAGCGGGTCTGCTCGTCGACTGTCTTGACGATAACGCAGCAATAGAGGCTCGGGCCGCCGGTTTCACTCGGAATCGCGCCAGGGACGACCACGGAGTAGGCCGGGATGCGGCCCATGTGAATCTCGCCCGAATCGCGATCGATGATCTTGGTCGACTGGCCGATATAGCAGCCCATGGCGAGCACCGCGCCGGTTTCCACGATGACGCCTTCGGCGACTTCGGACCGTGCGCCGATAAAGCAGTTATCCTCGATGATAACTGGATCTGCCTGCAGCGGCTCGAGCACGCCGCCGATGCCGACGCCGCCCGAGAGGTGGCAATCCTTGCCAATCTGCGCGCAGGAGCCGACTGTCGCCCAGGTATCGACCATCGTGCCGCTGTCAACATAGGCGCCGAGGTTGACGAAGCTCGGCATCAGGATCGCACCCGGCGCGACATAAGCGGAGTGGCGCACGACCGATCCCGGCACGGAACGGAAGCCGGACTGGCGGAAGCGGTCCGCCGTCCAGTTGCGCGACTTGAGTGCGACCTTGTCCCAGTAGGGTGCGTTCGCCGGTCCGTCCATCGGCTCCATGTCGTTGAGGCGGAACGAAAGCAGCACCGCTTTCTTGAGCCACTGGTTGACATGCCAGCTGCCGTCGCTTTTCTCGGCGACGCGGGCGACCCCGTCGTCCATCAGGTCAAGCGCGGCTTCAACCGCCTCGCGGACCGCGCCTTTGGTGCTGGTGTTGATCGACGCCGCGTCTTCCCATGCGTTGTCGATGGCGTTTTCAAGATCGCTGTGACTCATCAGATGCCCTGTTTCTTGCCGTTCGAAAAACGGCAGGGACTTTGTGCGGGGCGGGCGGGTTCGTCAAGGGGCGAACTTGCGTCCCGCCGACGTCGCCGCGTTGCCGGTGTCGGTGTGCCGGCTCGCTCAATTAGGAGAAATTGTGCTTCCGTCTTGGCGACCAGAGTACCGCCGATAACCAAGACGTCGAGATAGGTATAGGGCGAGAGGCGTTCGCGCTTTGGCGCGTTGATGCTTGGCAGATGGCCATAGAATCGCCCCATACCGGCGAGAGCGGCACCCGCACCGACGGCCATAGTCAGCCCATCGCCGGTACCCCTCATTGCATTGAGCTGGAACAGCTTCCTGGGGTCGCTGGCGACGTATTAGGCCAGCAGCTCCGGGTAAGATTGGAAACCGCCACCGGCGATTACCACTGCTAAGGCTTGGAAAGTGGCCTCGCCGTCCATTGTGTTCGCAGCAACGCCGGTGCAGCGGCCATCCGTCATCAGAAACTGCTTCGCCCGGGCCCCTCTAATCAGTCGGCCGCCACGCTTATTGAGGTTGGCGCCGACCCGGCGAACCTGTCCTGGCGGCGTCTTCGCCCCGGGATCAAGTTGAATCCGCTCGGCCCCGTCTGGCAGGGTCAAGCATAATACGCGGTGATCGGCCTGTAGACCGCGAGCCCTTCGATTGCCGTTAGGTTCTGCTGGTCGACTGACGCCTCGTCGACTAGGGCGATGGCGCGGCGTTCGGGTTGCCCGTCAATCTTGGTAGCGCCCGCCTGCTGGTTTCCTGCACCTGCTGTAAGTGGAACGAACAGGATGCCGGGCAGATCGATTCCTTGCGCGGCGTCCTCACACAGCAGTACCCGATGGGTCTCGAGCACCTCCGGCATTCGGGAGACCCCATAATAGACATTGCGGCGGCGGGAGATCGCGTGGTGGAACGCTTTGCTGGCATTGCCGCCACCGCCGATCGCGCGGTAGGCATCTGTGTCGTAGACGTCTAGATTGGGCACCGTGTAGAGCGCGAGGTACTCCCAGAACTGCGTTCCCTTCTCGGCCGCCTGGAAGCGCTGCGCGGTATCCAGCCCGTCGAGAGAGACAAGCTGACGCAAGTAGGTCTCATACCAAGAATTCCATTCCTTCGTTTTTGACGGATCGCTGTAGTTCAGTTCGACCGTGTAAATCATCGGGCGCTCCCTGTGCCTTCTTCTCACGGCGACTTAGGTTGATCGGGACGGCGCAATGAAAAGGCGAAAGGGTCGGACGTGAAAGCTCTTCTTATTGGCGGTACCGGTCCGACGGGCCCTCATATCATCCGGGGCCTCCTGTCACGGGGCTATGACGTCACCATGCTCAATCGCGGCAGCCGCGATTCGGATGCCATTCCGCCAGAAGTTGAACGTCTTCGCGGCGATCCGCATTTTACGGATACTTTGGAGACGGCCCTTGGCGACCGCAATTTCGATCTGGCGATCGCGACCTACGGGCGCATCCGGTATGTCGCTGAAGTCCTCAACACGCGGACGGACCGGCTAATCACTGTCGGCGGCACGCCGAGTTACCGGGGCTTCGCCGATGCGGGTCAGAATTTCCCTGCCGGCATGCCGGTCCCGGCGCGTGAGACCGACAGGTTGGTGCAAAGCCAAGACGAGGGGAAGTTCGGTTTCCTGGTAAAGACGACCGAGGATGCGGTTATGCTCCAGCATGCGGAGAGCCACATGAACGTCACTCACTTCCGCTATCCCGTGGTCTACGGCCCTTGGCAATTGCGCACGGTCATCTTCGAATGGGTGATGCAGCGGTGCCGCGATCGGCGACCACACGCGATATTGCCAGACGGTGGCCTTACGCTGCTCACCCGCGGGTTTTCTGAGAATATGGCGGAAGCTGTGTTGCTTGCGGCCGATCAGCCGCAGGTATCTGCCGGTAAGATTTACAACTGCGGGGACGAGCGGCAATTCACGCTCGCTCAGTGGGTTGAGATTATTGCGGCCGAGATGGAATGGCCGCTCGAGATCGTCCCGGTGCCGGACGCCTATGCGTCCCCGGCGCGTGAGTTGATCACGTTTTATGGGTCCAGCCACCACCAGCTGCTCGATCTTGATCTCATAAAACGTGACCTCGGTTATACGGATGCGGTCGATCCGATGGAAGGGATTCGCCGGACGGTCTGCTGGCTGATCGACAATCCGACGGCACCTGACAAGCTCTCTGAAATCACCGCGTTTTACGAGATCGAAGACCGTCTCGTTGACCTCTACAAAGGGGCGGCGAAGGCTGCGGCATCACTCGATCATGATGTAAGCGACTACCACCACGCCTATGCTCATCCGCGAGAACGCAATTTGGCGCGCGACCACCGTGACCGGTGATCGCGCGTCTCAGCCCGGCGGCGGCGGAGTAGGTATCCAATCAGGTTTCAGGCCACCTGGCTTTCCAGCCACTCGACGAGGTCGTCGATGGCGTGGTGAACATGGTCGCCGTCCGCCCCCATCGCGGAA
>CAXGSZ010000381.1:0-3461 GCA_964012455.1 uncultured Alphaproteobacteria bacterium | reverse complement strand
GTGCTGAACAAGATCGACCTGCCGTCGGCGGAGCCGGACCGCATCCGCGCGCAGATCGAAGAGGTGATCGGCCTCGATGCCGAACAGACCCTGGAGATATCCGCCAAGACAGGCGACGGTGTGGCCGACGTACTGGAAGCGCTGGTCGCGCGCCTGCCGGCACCGGAGGCCGGCGACCCGGCGACGCCGCTCAAGACCCTGTTGGTCGATTCCTGGTACGACCCCTATCTCGGCGTGGTGGCGCTCGTGCGGGTGCGCGAGGGGACGCTGCGCAAGGGCATGAAGATCCGCATGATGGCGACGGGGGCAATACACGATGTCGACCGCGTGGGTGTGTTCACGCCGAAGCGGGTCGAGACCGATGAGCTCGGACCCGGCGAAGTCGGTTTCATTACCGCCAGCATTAAGTCGGTCGCGGATTGTCAGGTTGGCGACACCCTGACCGAGGACCGCCGTCCGACTGAAGACGCGCTGCCCGGTTTTCGGCCCACGGTGCCAGTGGTCTTCTGCGGTCTCTTTCCGGTCGACACCAACGACTACGAAGATTTGCGCGAAAGCCTTGCCAAGCTCGCCCTGAACGACGCGAGCCTGCATTACGAGCCGGAGAGTTCCGCCGCCCTCGGTTTCGGTTTTCGCTGCGGCTGCCTCGGCATGTTGCACCTGGAGATCGTCCAGGAACGCCTGAACCGAGAATTCGACCTCGACCTCATCACCACCGCCCCTTCCGTCGTCTACCGCATTCATAAGACCGACGGCGCGATGATCGAGCTGCACAATCCCGCCGACTATCCGGATCCGGTCGCGATTTCACGTATCGAGGAACCGTGGATCAAGGCGAACATCCTAGTGCCGGATGAATATCTCGGCTCGGTTCTTTCGCTCTGCACCGAGCGGCGCGGCGAACAGATGGATTTGACCTATGTCGGCAACCGGGCGATGGCGGTCTACCGCCTGCCGCTTAATGAAGTGGTGTTTGACTTCTACGACCGGCTCAAATCTATCTCCCGTGGATATGCCAGCTTCGACTACGAGATGCAGGACCACGAGGTAGGCGACCTTGTGAAGGTGTCTATCCTGGTCAACGGAGAGCCGGTCGACGCGCTGTCGATGATCGTCCACCGCACCCAGGCCGAGCATCGCGGACGCCAAGTCTGCCAACGGCTTAAGGACCTTATTCCCAGACAAATGTTTAAGGTGCCGATCCAGGCAGCGATCGGCGGCAAAGTCATTGCCCGGGAGACGATCGGCGCAATGCGCAAAGACGTTACGGCGAAATGTTACGGCGGTGACATAACCCGTAAACGTAAGCTGTTGGAAAAGCAGAAAGCCGGCAAGAAACGCATGCGCCAATTCGGCAAGGTTGAAATTCCGCAATCGGCCTTCATTGACGCGCTCAAGATGGACGAGGCCTAGGCCGCCCTCCCGATGGCGTTGCACGATATCCTTGGGACGATCGGTGTCGCATTTATCGTTGTCATGTACGTCATGCTGCAACTCGGCAAGATCAACGCCGAACGTCCGGCATTCTCCGCGTTCAACGCCCTTGGCGCCGCCTTCATCCTGGTTTCACTGACCTACGAGTTCAACCTGTCGGCCGCCCTGATGGAAGGCGTCTGGCTTCTAGTCAGCCTGTGCGGCCTGTGGAAGGCGTTATCCGGCAGACGCCCCTAGCCCTTTACTTGCATGCAGCCCGCGGCAGAGATCCGTGTAGTCCGGTTCTGAATCTGGGTCGAGAAACCCGTGCCGCACCATGAAGTCGATAATCACGAGATTGCAATTGAATTTGAACTCGAACGTCTCGCGGATGGTCTCGGCCACTTGTTCGAGCGGCCATAGCATAAACTCGTCGACTTCGCCGTCCGCCGCGACGGGCATGAAGTCTGCGGGCAATTCCAGATCATAGCAATACTGACGGTCGGGTTTTGCCCCGTCTTCGGATTCGTGGGCGTAGTCGATGAAGCCAACGGGGATGACATGTTGTGCAATTTTCTCGGGGATACCGGCCTCTTCGCCACATTCCTTAATCATATTTTCCCGCAGGCCGAGGCCATGTGGCTGCCCCCCCGCCACCATATTATCGAGCATGCCTGGATAGGTCATCTTTTCGCGTGCTCGGCGCGCCACCCACATGTGAATGCCGTCATCACGGCGGACATAGCCGTTCATATGCACGCCCGACGCACGCACCCCGAAGAACGGCACGGCGCTGCGCTCGATCAACGCAAACGGCGGATCGATGAACGCCTCGGTCAGGGGATAGAGTTCACTCCGGGGTTTCGGTACGGTTCCGTCTGCCGCCAGTCTTTCGACGACGCCGGCAAGCGCGGAGTTGCGATCCTCAACTGCTCCCAAAGCGGGTAGAAGCGCGACGCGGCTTTGGGCGATTTCAAAAACTGCATCGTGCGCCGCCAGGTAACGGACATTGTCCCGCCGCACCCAGCCAACACGCGTCCCATCGATTTCGAACGGAACATAGTCCGCAGGATCGAAATTGTTGCAAACCCTGATGTGATCTAGATAGCTCATGGTATTTAGCGAGGTTTAATCGCCCGGCGCCAGGCAATCAAGTTTCCAAATTAATTTCTTGGGCGACATTTATCTCCCGCAGACAACGGCCGATATAAACCGCCAGGTCCGCATCCATACTCGTGATCGATATGTCGATGGCGAGGACATCCTCGCGACGGTCGGCATTAACCGAATCAAGAGTCAATCCGCGTTGTGCGAACAATTTAAGGGACCGCGGTAAAGTGCCGGGATCGATCTCAGCGGAGACAAAAATTAGCGCGCGGTCGGGTGTGTCCGTGGGCGGGAACGTTACGGTGGAAAAGGGTGTAGCGGCCGCAATCAACATTGCTTTTACTCTTGAACAGTAAGAAACAGAGGGCATCAAACGGGTCCCGGCCCTGACTAAAGGACTGGGTCGATAAATCGCCTGCCCGCTTCTGTTTTGGAGTGGATAAACATACAAGTACTCTGGCATTGTGGGTATTGTCGGCTACCAAACCCGTTTATCATTCACTAAGAATTTTCCGGTAACTATAATTCTGTTGAAGGATAAATCGCGACTTGACCGGATTCCGGCAGGCGTTCAGATTAGCGGCATCGAAGAGCCTCGAACGGCGATGGACAGCATGTCGAACCTGTGGATCTACTGGAGGCGGGCGAGTTCGGTTATCCGATACCGCCATGGCGGTGAATCAGCGATCTATCCGATGCTGAAACAAACCATCGTGGGTTCCCAAGGATCGGCCCAGGCCGCTATTGCAGCACAATCGACCGTAATAGAGGCCCCAGCGGTTTCGGAGGACAATATCCTCGATTTCGCATCCGCCAAACGTCCGGCAGAGCGAACCCGCCCGGCGCGCGCACCCCGCAACGTCAAGCCGAAACGGCGGGAGTAGATTACCTTATCGCGGGTTCCCGGCGGCGACCCATTCTCCGAATTCGGCGCGGATTTT
>CAXGSZ010000380.1:0-3463 GCA_964012455.1 uncultured Alphaproteobacteria bacterium | reverse complement strand
TCGCCGAGCAACAAGCTGAGCGACTTACACCCGGCCCCAAGAAACTGGTAAATGCCTACGTTTCAGGTGTGAATGCATTTCTAGAAAACCACACCGGTGCCTGGCCGCCGGAGTTCGTCCTACTGAACTTTAAACCGGCCGCTTGGCGAGCGGCAGACTCACTGGTTTGGGCCAAATTGATGGCCTTCCAACTGTCGGTCGGATGGCGTGGCGAACTCCTCCGTGCGGCTCTCTCCGGAAAAGTTGGCGCTGACCGTCTGCGGCAGCTGTTTCCCGTCGTCCCTTTGGAGGATGTGGACAAACTCACGCAAACCGAAATCACGCTGATGCAGAGTCTTGCTGAAGCCCTCCCAACCCAACTTGAAACCGACAGCGCTTCGAACGCCTGGGTCCTCGACGGCACGCATTCGAAGACAGGCAAACCGATCCTGGCAAACGACCCGCATCTTGGATTTTCGGCGCCTGGTCTATGGTATCTTGCAAGGATTTCGGTCGGCGGCCGCACCTGGTCCGGCGCGACGGTACCGGGTGTACCGCTATTTGTGCTGGGGCAGAATGGCGACATTGCCTGGGGCATGACGACGACAGGAGGCGACACTTCCGACCTCTTTATCGAAGTGGTCGATCCATCCAATCCGGATCAATATTTGGCACCCAGTGGCCCAACACCATTTCGCACAAGGGAGGAAACGATCCATGTCGAAGACGAAGATCCTGTCACCATAACCATCCGTGAGAGCCGTCACGGACCCGTTATGTCCGACATCATCCCTCGACTTAGGTCGCTCGGTGGTTCGAGTAAGGTAGTTGCGCTCGCGTCGACTGCACTCGACCCAAAAGACGAAACCGTAACGGCACTCTATCAGATCAATCAGGCGCGGAACGTTGCCGAGTTCAAAGCAGCACTGCCCGCGTTCGGCACGCCAATGCAGAACCTCTTCGTGGCCGACGGAGAGGGAAACATCGGCTTCTCCGCGAGTGGACGCATGCCGGTCCGTAAGCCGGGCCGAGGTCAACTCCCATCTCTTGGCTTACACGGGCGCGGAGACTGGAGCGGCTATGTTGATCCGTCACGTTGGCCACAATCCTGGAATCCCCCCGATGGAATGATTGCAAACGCCAATAATCGTCTCGCCGGCGAACATGCACATTCGTATGCTTGGTACTGGCCTGAATCGCATCGGATCGAGCGAATTTATGAAGTGCTGCGCGAGAATACGCCACGTGACGTCGATGCTCATATCGAACTCCAGATGGATAACATTTCCGTCGCCGCCCGGTCACTGATGCCTCTGTTGATCGCGATTAACCCGGCCGACAGGCTTTCCGGAAAGGCACTTAACCTCATGCGCGATTGGGACTATAAAATGGACCGAGACCGGCCGGAGCCACTGATTTATGCTGCTTGGATACGGCATTTAATGAAGACACTGGTCGCGGACGAACTCGACGACGCCTTTACCGCGTTCAGCCGGCCGCGGCCCTACTTCATCGAACAAGTGCTCAGTGAAGATCAGACTTGGTGCGATGTCGCAAATACCGATGAGACCGAGGATTGCGCGAGCCGGATAGCAGCCGCACTTGCATACGCGGTGGACGAGCTGGGAAGAATATACGGCGATGAGCCCACGGCCTGGCGTTGGGGCGACGCGCACGCTGCGGTCTTTCCACACCGTATATTCCGGCACATTCCAATAATTTCTGGTTGGTCGGAAGGGCGAATCGCAACCAGCGGAGGCGATCATACCGTCAATCGCGGTCAGACCCGCGGCAGCGGCAAGTTTCCCTACCACCATACGCACGGCTCGGGATACCGCGCTGTCTACGACCTCGCCCAGCCGTATAAAAGTCGGTTCAGCGTCGCGACAGGGCAATCGGGTAATCCGTTCTCCAAACAATACATGGCGGAAATGCCGGCGTGGCGAAATGGACACTATTTGCGCATTTCAGGATCGCGGAAGGCATTAAAGGATCAAGGTAGTGACCAGCTTCTGCTGACACCAATAACCGACTGAAAAAGCCAGCACCTTCAATAAAAGTTACCCAGGGGAGTATCAAAGCCACTGCCAAATCATCTCGAGCGAAACTTTTGGCACGCTAATTTTACGTTCCGGTCCCCCTATCCGACAAATTTGGTACTGAGATTTTCGTGAAGCTTGAGACGCTGCAACGTACAGGTTCGTTCAAGGACCGCGACACACGCGTCACATGAAAGGTGCCTGCGCGGAAGGGCAGCAAAGGCGTCATCTTGATCTCGGTCGGCAATAACGCCTAAGGCGTCGCCTTCCACGCGCTACGTCTGGATTGAAGTTATGAGCGCGGTGGCCCAACTCTGGCCGTCAAGGCACCTAGCATTACACGGTCTGGTCGCAACCTCTGGGGGAGAGTTCATCACGGTAGGCACCGCGGCAAAGATACCAGGAGAGATCAAGAGAGCCATGGTGTCGGAATATATCAATGACATCCTGCTGGCCAATGAATTTGCGATTGAGGGCCATTTGGATTATTTTGGAATCGGGTCAAGTAATCATCGGGGTGCGGGTGCGGCTCCGCTTTGCAGTCAGTATAATCAGTTTGATCTCCTGAAGCGGCAATTTTGATTCGTAACTTCTGCCGTCTGTATGGCTGCGGAACATGGTCCAGCCTGGCAAATCGCGCGAACACAATGGGTTTTTTAGACTAGCCGAGCGTCCGCGACTAGATCGCTCAGCACATTGGCACGGTCGGTTGAAATATCTTCGAGATTTACGACCAGCGTGTTTTTTTTCAATGTTCCAGCCAAACAAACGGACGTCGATATTGTTTTGGAAACTAGGGATCCCGCCCATTTGGGGGAGATTATCAACTGTTTTCCCGCGGGCGGCTTCCATACCCAACGCATGGATAATTCGGCAAGCGTGGCACGAATCTGAGAAGGTCCTTAGTGGTTAACACTCGTTAGAAAATATCGTCATATTTAATGCGAACTTCGCCAATCGAAAACGCGCCAATTTAGGAGCTTGGACACTAGGAGGAATAGATAATAGTCTTCCGCGCGAAGAACTCGAGGCAATGAAATGTTCGTAATTATCGGAACTTTGGTTGTGATCGGCAGCATTATCGGCGGCTACCTGATGCTCGGCGGCCACTTGGCTATTCTATTCCAGCCTGCCGAAATCGTGATCATCGGCGGATCAGGGATTGGTGCCTTCATTACCTCGAACAAAAAAGAAACTATCGCGGGCGCGATTTCCGGACTGACCGGCCTTTTGAAGGGGCCGAAGTATAAGCCGGACGATTACCTAGAATTGCTGACGCTGCAGTTTCAAGTCTTCCGAATGGCCAAGTCGAAGGGCATGCTAGCGCTCGAATCCCATATAGAAAATCCTGAAGCGAGCGCGCTTTTCAGTCAATTTCCAAATTTCACAGCGGACCATCACGCGGTTGAATTTTTCTGTGATTATCTTCGGCTGATGACGCTTGG
>CAXGSZ010000379.1:0-3471 GCA_964012455.1 uncultured Alphaproteobacteria bacterium | reverse complement strand
GCGAGGCCGCGCGCGGCAGCCAGGAACTGGCCGCGCTCAGCCTTGGGATCGCGCAGGCGACAAGTGCCGTGGCGCGGTTTGGCTGGGGCGCCGTTAGCGACGCCATGTTCCGCGGGCGCCGCAAGGGACTGGTTATCGGGATCGGGATCGCCTCTGTCGTCCTGCTTGCCGCAATGCCGTTGGTGGGCGGTTGGCCGGGTTTGGCGATGATGATCGTCATCGCGGGTCTCGGTATTACCGTCGCAAGCTACGCAGGCTTGATGCAGACCATGTCCGTGGAGGCGGTCGAGCCACGCCTGACGGGCTCGGCCGTCGGCTATAACGGTATCTGCACTCATATGGGCGCGATCATAGGACCGCCCGCATTCGGCGCAATTGTCGATACCACCGGCAGCTATACGGTCGGTTGGATGATGACCGCCGGTGTGGTCGCTGTTGGCGTCCTAATGTTGGGCTTTGGATTTCGGCCCGGCGGGCGCGGATAGGTCGCCGGGCCGGAACCTCGTCTAGACGACCGGGCAGAGGCCACCGTCGACGTTTATCGCGGTACCGGTGATGTAGCCGCCGTGCTCCGATGCGAGCAAGCAGGCGATGCTCGCGAATTCCTCCGCCTTGCCGACACGGCCCATCGGCAGCTGCGTGCCGAAATCAGCAAGCCATTCGTCGTAGCTCTTGTTGTCCCCGGCGTTCTTGTGCCGCTGGACCCATTGGTCGCTGTCGATGCGGCCAATCATCAGGCCGTTCACCAAGATGTTATGCGGCGCGTATTCGCTGGCCATTGCCTTGGTAAGCGACATGCCGGCGGCCCTGCTGATGGCGGTCGGCCCACCTTCGGCAGGCGTCGCCTTGGCGCCAGTGTTCAGCGAATTGATGATACGGCCCCAGCGCTGTTCTTTCATGTGGGGGATGCAAAGACGGCTGAAGCGGATGTTCGAAAACAGCTTCAGCGTAATGTCGTGCTCCCAGTCCTCGTCGCTGAGGTCCATGAACGGCGAGCGTTTGGAGGTGCCGACGTTGTTGACCAGGATGTCGATGGGACCCAAGTCCTTTACCGCCGCCGCATGCGCCGCTTCGATCTCCGCCTTCTCCAGAACATTGCAGGAATAGGCGCCGACGGTGCCGCCGGTCGCCGCCTCTATCTCTTTCTTGGTCTCGTCGAGCACGTCCTGACGCCGCGCGACAATGGCGACTTTGGCGCCTGATTCGGCGAACATCATCGCCATCGCCTTTCCGAGGCCGAGGCTGCCGCCGGTGATGAGGGCGGTGCGACCGTCCAAGCGAACTTCCATTTCTCTTCTCCCGTTGGTTGGGCGTTGCGGCCTTTCGGCTCGGCTACGCCGTTCTTCTTGCGTGTTAGGAAAACTTGCGCGCCGCGCCGCCGCTTCAAGGCAGCGCTAGCGTCCATCCTTGAGCGCGGAAAGCGCTTCGTTGAGTTGGGCCATGCGGTCGTGGTGGCCATATCCGCTGTCTGGATGGTGTACTGTGGCCAACGTGCGAAACCGTGCTCGGATCGCCTGCTGGTCCGGCCGGGCGTTCGGAGGAAAGCCGAGGACGAAAAGTGCATCGGCCCGCGTTCGGACACCGTTCGCGAGCGGCTCGAAGGCAAGCGCCATAACCGCAGCTTGCAGCCGGTCGATCTCGGTCTCGGCCTTGCGCAGCCGGTCACCGAGTTTTGGCTTCTTGCCCTCCTCGAGGGTCAATGCAACGCCGCCATTCTCCATTGCCAATGCCATTCCCAGGGCGCGGCGGATTTCGGGAATTTTGAACCCTGCCGGAAGGCGCACTTGCAGGCGGGGTTTCCGTCGCCACGGTTTGTTGGCGCTCGGACCGGACCTCAACACGATTTGTTCGCGGTCGCCCGGGGCCGGCTCGCCCGGATCGGGATACTTGGCGACGACGTCGCGGGGTACCAGAAGCAGTACGGAACGTGCTAGGTCGCCGACATTGACCCGGCGGCTTTCCGCAAGTGCTGTCACCGCGTCACGGAACACGGACGCACAGGGAATGGCATAGGAGCGCTTGCGGTTTGATTCTGGACCGGAAGCCACGCGGTCGATCTGCCTCGGTGAAAATGCCGGAGATCCGAATGGGCACAAGATGGCTGGTCTCCGAAGCGCTGTCAACTACAAATGAAGTTAATAATCGATGGTCGGATCGATCAGCTGCGCAAAGTGCCACCCGTCTGTTTTTCGACGTTGGCGACGACCTTGGCCGCCACGGCCTCGATTTCGTCGTCAGTGAGCGTGCGTTCGGCAGGTTGCAGGGTTAGCCAGATCGCAACGGACTTCTTGTCTGCGCCCAGTGCTTCACCTTCGTAGACGTCGAAGACGCCGGTGTCGGCGATCAACTCGCGATCAGCGCTGCGGGCGGAGCGCAGGATTTGCTCCGCGCCCACGCCTCGATCCACAACGAACGCAAAGTCGCGGTGGACCGGCTGGAATGCGGATGTCTTGAGTGAGGGTCGCGCTTTGCCACCTTTCTGTTTCGGCTGGGGCACACGGTCGAGAAATACTTCGAACCCGGCAGCAGGTCCACGATCGCCGATGCGGCGCAAGATCCGCGGATGAACCTCGCCGAAAAAGGCGAGCACCACCCTGCCGAGACGCAAGGTCCCGGATCGGCCCGGGTGATACCATGCGGGTGCTTCAGCATCGATCTGCAGGTTGTCGACTGGCGCTCCGACGGACGCGAGCACGGCGCAGGCATCGGCCTTAGCATGGAATACGCTGGTCGCGGCGGGCTGGTCGCGCCAATGGCGCGGGCCCGAATTACCATGGCGTAGACCGGCGGCCACAGCATCCTGACCGCTCGGGGAATCGTCCCGGTAAGCCGGTCCCACCTCGAACAGACCCGCATCGGGGTAGCCCCGGTCGGCATTGCGTTTTGCCGCGGCGACGAGGTTCGGCAGAATTGACGGACGCATTACGTCGAGATCGGCGCTGATCGGATTGGCAAGCCGCAGGTCGTCTCCAATCCCGCCGAAGAGATCGACATCCGCTCCCGGCATGAAGGACCAGGTAACCGCCTCCATCATGCCGCGTTGGGCGAGCGTGCGTTTGGCGAAGGCGGCGCGGCGCTGAGGCACACCGATGGCCGGATTCGGCAAAGATGTCTCGCGTTCCATCGGAACTGCCGGAATCTCATCGAAGCCCTTAACCCTGAGCACTTCCTCGATCAGGCAGTACTCCGTTGAAACGTCAGTGCGCCACGATGGTGTTGTCGCTCTGATGAGGCCGTTAACTTGTTTTGGTTTGAAACCAAGGCGGTCCAATATGGACAGCGCTTCTTCCGTGGCTATATCGACACCGCCGAATGACTTGAGGCGTTCCGGGCGTAGCGATACCGGTCTCGCCCAGTCGGGCATCTCGCCCGCGACCGTCAGTTCCGAGGCTTCACCACCGCAGCATTCGAGAATTAGGCGCGTCGCAACTTCGGCGCCCCAATAGGCGGATTCCGGATCGAGGCCGCGCT
>CAXGSZ010000378.1:0-3474 GCA_964012455.1 uncultured Alphaproteobacteria bacterium | reverse complement strand
CGAGTCCCGCTCGCACCGCGTGATACAGGAAAACTGAATGCATCGCTTCCCGGACTGTGTCGTTGCCGCGGAATGAGAAGGAGAGATTCGATAATCCGCCAGAGACCTTTGCACCGGGCAGGGTTTTCTTGATTTCTTTGCACGCCTCGATGAACGCGACACCGTAATCGTCGTGGTCCTCGATACCAGTCGCGACCGCGAAGATATTCGGATCGAAAATGATGTCGTCTGCGGGGAAGTTGATCTCTTCCGTCAGAATGCGGTAGGCGCGCCTGCAAATTTCGACTTTTCGTTTGACTGTATCCGCTTGTCCGCTTTCGTCGAACGCCATAACGACGACCGCGGCGCCATAACGCATGACTTCGCGCGCTTGCTCGCGAAACGCGTCTTCGCCTTCCTTCAGGCTAATCGAGTTGACGACAGCTTTACCTTGTACGCATTTCAATCCTGCTTCGACTACCGACCACTTGGAGCTGTCGATCATAATGGGCACACGGCTTATTGCAGGTTCCGCTGCGACCAGCTTCAGGAATGTCTCCATGGCCAGCTCAGAATCGAGCATCGCTTCATCCATGTTGACATCAATAATCTGAGCGCCGTTCGCAACTTGTTGGCGTGCGACGTCTAGGGCGGCTTCATAGTCCCCTTCAAGGATGAGTTTTCTGAACCGTGCCGAGCCCGCGACGTTGGTTCTTTCGCCAATATTGACGAAGCCGGTAACGTCGTCGAAGCGCAGCGGCTCGAGTCCGGAAAGCGTACAAAAAGGGGCGGGCTCCGCGGCTTGTCGCGGCGGTACGGCCGCCAAAGTATCCGCGATGGCTGCGATGTGGTCCGGCGTGGTGCCACAGCAGCCCCCAGCAAGATTGAGAAGTCCGCTCTCCGCGAACTCGCCGATGCATGTCGCCAACTCTTCCGGTGTGTCGTCGTATTCTCCAAATTCGTTCGGCAGACCGGCGTTTGGGTATATACTGACGGGTATATCCGCGATCCGTGAAATTTCCTGGATGTATGGGCGAAGGTCTTCCCCTCCCAGAGCGCAATTGAAGCCAACAGAAATCGGATTGGCGTGGCGTATAGATACCCAAAATGCTTCTGCAGTTTGACCGGATAGCGTGCGGCCAGAGGCGTCGGTGATTGTCCCGGAAATCATTACGGGAAGGCGTTTACCTATCTCTAGAAAGTGCCGTTCGGCAGCGTAGATTGCGGCCTTGCTGTTCAGTGTGTCGAATATCGTCTCTATGAGAAGGATATCGGCGCCGCCGTCAACGAGACCCCGGATGGCCTCGTTATAGGCATCGGCGAGTTCATCGAAGCTCACATTGCGATCGCCTGGGTTGTTGACGTTCGGTGATATTGAGGCCGTTCTGTTCGTTGGGCCGAGGGCGCCTGCTACAAATCGCGGCTTATCAGCCGTTTCGAATTCGGCGGCAGCAATTTGCGCGAGTTCCGCAGCGCGGCGATTTATTTCGTAGGTAAGGGCGCCAGTTCCATAGTCCGACTGAGAAATAGAAGTCGCGTTGAATGTGTTGGTCTCGATAATATCCGCGCCGGCGCGCAGGAAACTCCGATGGATATTTTGTATGATGTCCGGCTGCGTTAAAGTCAGAATGTCGTTGTTGCCTTTGAGATCCTGATTATGGTCGCGAAGTCGGTCGCCGCGGAAACTGGCCTCATCCAGGCGGTAGTTCTGGATCATTGTCCCCGTTGCACCATCGAGAATGAGAATGCGTTGGTCGAGTTGGGACTGCAGCGCAGCGATGCGGCCGGTCGATTTGCCGGTTCCGTTGAGAAGCATTGACTCTGTGTCCTTTTTAGGCGGCGTCGGCGTTGTGTTGCAATGTCGGCCGCATCCCAAGGCGCCAACAAATGGCATAGGTCAGGGCTGCACGGTTCAACGTATAAAAATGAAAAGCGTCGACACCGTTCGCGAGTAAGTCCTCGCATTGCTGAATTGCGAGGCTCGCCGCGATCAAGATTCGCGTTTCTGGATCAGAATCGAGGCCATCGAACTGTTGTGCAATTCCGTCCGGTACCGTCGTCGCGCACTTTGCGCTGAATTCTACGACTTTGTTGAAGTTCGTAACCGGTAAAATGCCCGGAACGATCGGTACGGATATACCCGCGGCGGCGACTGCGTCGCGATACCGATAGAAAAACGCGTTCTCAAAGAAGTATTGCGTGAGGATACGTGTCGCGCCGGCGTCCACTTTGCGTTTGAGATTGTCCAAGTCGGCGGCCATATCTGGCGCATCAGGATGTTTCTCAGGATAACCCGCAACCGAGATTTCGAAATCCGCCATGCCGCGCAAGCCTTTGACCAACGCGGCAGCGTTCTCATAACCATCAGGATGCGGTTCGTAGACGCTTTGTCCCTTTGGGGCGTCACCTCGCAAAGCCACGATGTGCCGAATCCCCGTGTTCCACCATCTTTCCGCCAATTCGTCCGTGTCCCTTCGCGTTGCTCCGACACAAGTCAAATGAGCTGCCGGTGGAACGGGCAGTGAGGCGTGAACCCGTTCAACAACTTTTTCCGTGCGGTTCCGGGTCGAACCGCCAGCGCCATATGTCACGGAGAAGAATGATGGAGAGAGCGGAGCGAGCTTCTCCATAACTTTCCAGAGCTGCATTTCCGCATTCTTGTTGTGGGGCGGGAAAAATTCGAAGCTGACGGAGGGGGTCAAAACCATGATGAAACACCTTGGCTTGGAGTATTGGCAGAACGCCATGATTTGCCTGGTCGGTCCGCAGACCAAAGACAGACAGTAAGAGGGGTGCCGGAGAGTTGGACGGAAGTAGCAGGATTTAGTAAGGCGCCGCGGAACCAGCTCTTAACTTCGCTGTCGGTAAATCCGAGCCAACGGTGCGCGTGGACATCTCGAAGGCGCGCCTCGTCGTGCGGTGCGAAATCAATCACGATGATTCTTCCACCAGGTCGAAGTAATCGTGCCGCTTCCCGAATTACGGATGCCGGATCGTCTGCGTAGTGCAGGACAAGATGGAAGGTGGCGACGTCGAAGGACTCCGGTTCTAATTCGAGTTGTCGCATATCGCCATATCGGACATGGCAGTTTGAAAGTTCGGATCGTGCTAAATTGGATCGCGCGACAGTCAGCATTTCATGCGAGAGGTCGATACCAATTGCCCGGCGCGTATACGGTGCGACGATTTCCAAAATACGACCCGTGCCCGTGCCGATGTCTATGTGGTCCCAACCCTTTTGGGGCGGCAATATATCTGCAAGCGCGCGATTGACGGACGCGTCGTCGACATGCAATCGCCTTATATCATCCCAATTGTTGGCGTTCTCGCCAAAAAAGTCCGCGGCGCGGCGTGCACGATCTTGCCGTACCGCATCCAACTGCTCTTTGTCCCTCAATCTTACCGGGTCATTTTCTGGAACCAACTCCAGCAGGGTTCTCGCGAGGCGGCGATTGCTGCCCGCCTCAGCAATTCTGTAAAATGCCCATGTACCTT
>CAXGSZ010000377.1:0-3477 GCA_964012455.1 uncultured Alphaproteobacteria bacterium | reverse complement strand
GAAGCCGATGGATTGTTGAATTCGGTAAGCAGCTGCTGTTCCCGCTGTTTAGCCGCATCTATGGACCTGTCCTTGACGTGACCGTAGCCGCGAATCTGTTCAGGCAACGCACCAATTGCCACTGCCGTCTCATGGTTCTTGGAGGTTAGGTCGCACAGCAGCCTTTCCATCGTGGCTTCATACTCCGATATCAGCTGGCGCTCCCGTTTTCGCTCCGCCGAATAGCCAAAAATATCGAGCGGAGTTCCCCGGAGAAACTTCAAGCGAGAGATGACGCGGAACAGGGGCAGGATCCATTCGCCGAATTCCATCTTCCGTGCCTCTCCGGTATCCGAATCACGGCGGGACAACAACGGCGGGGCCAGATGAAATTTCAGTTTATAGCCGTCTTCAAACGCGCCAGCGACTTCGCTTAGGAAATCGGTCTCTGTGTGCAACCGAGCGACTTCGTATTCGTCCTTGTAGGCGAGAAGCTTAAAGTAGTAACGAGCGACCGCCATCGACAGCGCTTCCGTACCAGGCACTCGGTGGGCTTCAGAGGTTTGCACTTTGACGACAAAATCCTTGTATCGACGGGCCAGCGCCTCGCCTTGATATTCGGTCAGGAAGCGAACTCGACGCTCAACCAATCCCACAAGGGTTTCTGCCTTGGCTGTCGGCGTCGGGTCTTCGACCTCCTCATCAACACTCGCCATTTTACGAACCAACCCCAAGTCGTGCGCGGCACGTCGGCCCCATGTAAAGGCCTGCTTATTGGCATCGATCGCGACGCCGTTTAGTTCGATCGCCTTAAAGAGTGCCTCCTGGGTGACGGGCACCAGCCCCTTCTGCCAAGCACAACCAAGCATGAACATATTGCTGGCGATGGAATTCCCGAAAAGCGCGGTCGCTAGTTTTGTGCCTTCTAGGAAGTCTACCCGGTCACTCCCTACGATTCGGGCAATACCTTGGTACAGTTCTTCACCAGGAAACTCCAAATCCGGGTCGCGCGTGAAGTCGCCGGTGATCGTCTCATGGGTATTGATCAGAGCTTTTGTCTCGCCGGGTGCCACCTTGGAGAGGACATCAACGCCGGCCGCCGTCACGATATCGCAGCCGAGAACCATATTAGCACCACCAGACGCAATACGGACTGCATGGAGGTCTTCTGGTTTATCGGCGAGACGAATGTGGGTAACGACGGCGCCGCCTTTCTGCGCCAACCCGACCATATCCAGAACGGAGCAGCCCTTACCCTCTATATGCGCGGCCATGGCGATAATGGCGCCGATCGTCACGACACCCGTACCGCCTATACCCGTGACCAACATACCATAAGGAGTTGCCGTTGCAGGGATCGACGGTTCGGGCAACGCTTCAAAAATGTCAGGCACCTTCACTTCGCGGCTGACAGTGCGCGGTTTCTTCAAATCCGTTCCGTGGACCGTGACAAAACTGGGGCAGAAACCGTTGACGCAAGAATAGTCCTTGTTGCAGCTCGATTGATCGATGGTTCGCTTGCGACCGAATTCCGTCTCCTTCGGCACAACCGAGAGACAGTTCGATTTCACCGAGCAGTCGCCACAACCTTCGCAAACCAGTTCGTTGACGATGACCCGCTTCAAGGGATCCGGGAATTTCCCGCGGCGGCGGCGGCGGCGCTTCTCGGCCGCACAGGTCTGGTCATAGATCAGAACAGAAACGCCCTTCTCATCGCGCAATTCCTTTTGCACCTTCAAAAGGTCATCGCGATGAAAGATTTTGGTGCCACGCGCGAACCCGGCATCGCTCGGGTACTTGTCCGGTTCGTCGGTCACCACGACGACGCGCGACGCACCTTCTGCCATCATCTGTTGAGAAATCCGCGGCACCGTGAGCGGCCCGTCGTGGGGCTGGCCGCCCGTCATAGCCACCGCGTCATTGAAGAGAATTTTATAGGTCATATTGACCTTCGCGGCGATCGCCTGCCGGATCGCCATCAGGCCCGAATGATAGTACGTGCCATCGCCAATGTTCGCGAAGACATGCTCCTCGTCCGTGAACGGGGCGATACCCAACCATGGCACGCCTTCGGCACCCATATGTGTGAAGGTCGCGGTATTCCGCTCCATCCATTGCGCCATGAAGTGACAGCCAATTCCCGACAAGGCGCGGCTACCTTCCGGCACCTTGGTCGAGGAATTATGCGGACAACCCGAACAGAAGTAGGGCGTACGCAGAAACCCTTGCGAATTGCCCTGCACGGTCTGTTCGCGCGCGTCGAGGAACTTCACCCGGTCATTAATCGAACTGCTGGTATGAAATTGACCCAGGCGCTCCGCGATGACTCGGGCAATTTGCGTCGGTGTCAATTCACCGATCGACGGCAAAATCCATCGCCCTCCCTCTTCAAACTTTCCGATTACCCGCGGGCGCCTGTCTGCTGTCCAGTTGTACAACTGTTCCTTGAGTTGGTTTTCGATTACGGCACGTTTTTCTTCAACTACAAGAACTTCCTCCAATCCTTCGCAGAACTGGCGAATTCCTTCGCGCTCAAGCGGCCACGTCATTCCGACCTTGTAGATCGAAAGTCCGATGGCCCGGGCGTAGTCCTCATTGATACCGAGTTCCTCAAGTGCCTGACGCACATCAAGATAGGATTTGCCGCATGTGACGATCCCAAACCGGCGATTCGGTCCATCAATTGCAGCCTTGTCGAGTTTATTGGCACGGGCAAATGCCAAAGCCGCGTTGATCTTGTATCGATGGAGCCGGTCTTCCATTTCTAGCGGCGTATCTGGATAGCGTATACTGAGCCCGCCTTCCGGCATCTCGAAATCATCAGGCAGTTCAATGTTAATTCGATGCGGATCGACATACACCGATGACGAGCTGTCGACCGTCTCAGCGATCAGCTTGAAGGCGGTCCAACAACCTGAATATCGCGACATCGCCCATCCGTAGAGACCGAGATCAAGGAACTCCTGCACGCCCGCCGGATTCAACACCGGAATCATCGCGTCCATAAACGCGTATTCGGTCTGATGTGCGGTCGTCGAAGATTTGCAGGTATGATCGTCACCCGCCAAGAGCAATACCCCACCGGTCGGTGAGGTTCCGAACAAATTGCCATGGCGTAAAATGTCGCCGGACCGATCAACTCCGGGTCCTTTTGCGTACCACATGGAGTAGACGCCATCGTATCTCGCACCCGGCGACATATCGAGTTGCTGGGTGCCTAATATCGCCGTCGCTGCCAGATCTTCGTTTACGCCTGGCTGAAATTTAATGTGATGCTTCTCAAGGAAACTGCGGGCCTGCCAAAGCTGTTGATCGACCAGACCCAAGGGCGATCCACGGTACCCCGATATGTAACAGGCCGTGTTCAAACCCGCCGCCTCATCACGGCGCCGCTGCATCATCGGCAACCTGACGAGTGCTTGGGTACCGGTCAGGAAAACGCGCCCCGTTTCCAGTGAGTACTTATCGTCGAGCGTAACCGGCGCCAAAGCCATTAGG
>CAXGSZ010000376.1:0-3480 GCA_964012455.1 uncultured Alphaproteobacteria bacterium | reverse complement strand
TATTACCGGTATAGGCGTAATGGACACCGTTCTTGCGTGCGATGCGCCATGCCCGAAACAAGGTATCAGGTGGCGTGCAGGGCTTGTCCCGCATGCGAAAGTCCGGATGGAACGCGGTGAAATGCATTGGGACGTCTGGACCGAGGTTCTCCACCACCCACTGCGTCATCTCTTCGATCTCCGCCTCGGAGTCGTTCTCACCCGGAATTAGCAAGTTAGTAATTTCGAACCAGACATCCGTCTCGTGCTTGAGATAGACGAGCGTATCGAGAACTTCAGCGAGTTCCGCCGTACAGAGCGATTTATAGAACGATGCGGTAAATGCCTTGAGGTCGACATTCGCCGCGTCCATGACCGAAAAGAAATTTTCCCGCGCCGCCGCCTTGATATAGCCCGCCGTCACGGCAACATTCTTTATCCCGCGCGCCCGGCACGCCTCCCCCACATCGACCGCGTATTCGAGAAAGATTGTCGGATCGTTATACGTGTACGCGACCGAGCGACACCCTGTCGCCTCGGCGGCCAGTGCGATCTGTTCCGGGGTCGCCTGATCCATCAGCCGGTCCATTTCCCGCGATTTGGAAATATCCCAGTTCTGGCAGAACTTGCAGGTGAGGTTACAGCCCGCCGTACCGAAGCTCAGAATCGGGGTACCCGGTAGAAAATGGTTGAGTGGCTTTTTCTCAATCGGATCAATGCAGTAACCGCTGGAGCGCCCATATGTGGTAAGGACAATAAGATCGCCACTGCGGGCCCGCACGAAGCAAAGTCCTCTCTGCCCATCCTGCAATCGGCATTCGCGGGGGCACACGTCGCATTGGATCCGCCCATCATCGAGCTTATGCCAATGGCGCCCCGGAAACCCTTCGATGTTAACTTCCAACACATCAGCCATAGCGAACCATCCTTTGCTCCACATATACTATAACGAGAGCATGCGGTGAATGGCATTCGCGATAGACGCGTTTATGCTAAAGTTTGAAATGTTCGTGAAGCTCGGAAGGGCAGCAAGGTAGCGTAGATAATGGGAAACACGCGAGACCCGGCGGCTGCGGGCTTCTTCTATCCGGCCGAGAAGGAGACACTTGCATCTGATGTGGCCAATTACCTTTTTGCCGCTCCGGTTCCGGCGGCGGTGGCTCCGAAAGCGCTGATCGCGCCGCACGCGGGTTACGTCTATTCCGGACAGATTGCCGCAAATGCCTACGCAGCCTGGCACAGCCAAAGAGACAAGATCGAACGGGTCGTGTTGATCGGCCCAGCCCATCGGGTGGCATTTAAGGGCATCGCGGCGCCTAAGGCGGAGGCTTTCAAGACGCCGCTAGGCGATGTTCCTATTGATGCTGATGCGATTGCGGCCATTCGGGATATGCCGCAAGTCCTCCTCGACGACGAACCGCATCGCCAAGAGCATTCACTTGAGGTCCACATTCCCTTCCTCCAACAGGTGCTTGGCGTCTTCACGCTCTTGCCGCTCGTAACGGGTAGTGTCTCGGGAGAAGAGGTCGCGGGAGTGCTGGAACGCCTTTGGGGCAACGAGTCGACGCGCTTCGTTATCAGTACCGACCTCAGCCACTACCAGGATTACGAATCGGCACAGAGACTGGATGGTGCAACGGCAGAGGCAATTGAAACCATGAATCCGGCCAAGATCAGCCAAGATCAAGCCTGTGGCCGCATTCCTGTTGCCGGCATGCTTATCGCCGCGCGTAACCACGGCCTTTCCGTCGAACGAATCGACCTGCGCAATTCTGGCGATACGACCGGTAAGAAGGATAAGGTCGTGGGATACGGGTCTTGGGCCGTTTGCGACACCGGCGAGGGCGTCTCGAAGGCGCGTGTCGGCGACGACCGTGCCATGCTGGAGAAAGAGGGGGCACGTATTTATCGCGCGGCCGCACAATCCATCGGCTATGCCATCAAGAACGGCAAGCCGCCGAAAGTCGACATTGCTTCGTTTCCGCCGCCTCTCCAGGAAACCAGGGCTACTTTCATCACGATCAACAAGGGGGGACGTCTCCGTGGCTGCATAGGCACCATCCAGGCACACAAACCGTTGATCGCCGATGTTGTCGAGAACGCATACAAAGCGGCGTTGAAAGACCCCCGGTTTCCGCCGCTTCAAGAGGATGAAATCACCGGTCTGGACATATCGGTGTCGCTGCTTAGTCCGTTCCAGGGGATGTCTTTCACCACCGAAGCGGATTTCTTGCGCCAGTTGCGCCCCAAGGTGGATGGACTGGTCATCGCGGATCAAGGCAAGCGCAGCGTATTCCTGCCACAGGTTTGGGAAAGCATTCCCGACGCCAACGAATTCGTCACTCGCCTTAAGCAGAAGGCTGGATTGCCCGCGGATCATTGGTCGGCTAGTTTCCAGGCATGGCGATTCACGGCAATTTCCCTGAAGGCGACGCCGAACGCGACAGCGGCATCGAAAGCGCAGTGAGCCGAGACATTCGCGTCGGCATTCATCCATGACCGTGTACCGCAGTTTGCCGAAATTCGGTGTTGGACAGCCTGTTAAGCGGCTGGAGGACCCGCGCCTGCTGACCGGTCGCGGCCTCTTCACCGATGACCTGTTTGTCGACGGTGCGGCGCTGCGCTCACTACACGCCTACGCAAGCATTCGCTCGATAGACGTCGCCGATGCTTCGGCGATCGATGGCGTCCTTGGGATCTACACGTCGAAAGACATTGCATCGCTCGGGACAATTCAATGTATGGCGCCCTTGCAGCAGGATGACGGAACGTCGCTGTTCGAGCAATGCGTCTATGACGGCGCCGGACAGCTCTTGTCCGGATCTTTCATGGATTATTGCGTGCCGAGAGCATATAACCTGACCGATTTCCCGATCGAACTTGTCGAGGATTACCCGTGCAAGATGAATATGCTTGGGATCAAGGGTGCGGGTGAGGCCGGCGCAGTCGCTGCACCGCCAGTGATCATCAATGCAATTTCCTCGACGCTCTCGCACCCCCGAGTGCCACCAGTGTCGACATGCCTGCGAGGCCGGAGCGTATCTGGCGCGCCATGCAGGAGGCTCAATGAAAGTTGACGAAGAAATGCTTTCCTGTCTCGAAGCTCTGGCGATCGAGGCGGGGGAAGCCATCATGGAAATTTACGCCGAGGACTTCACGCCGGAGTACAAGGATGATTACAGCCCCGTGACAGAGGCCGACACCGCTGCCGAGACGTTGATCGTCGCCGGTCTCGAAGTACTCGCGCCGAAAATTCCCGTCGTCGCCGAGGAAGCGTTTTCCGCGGGCCATTCCCCGGATATCAGCGGCGGTCGGTTCTGGATGGTCGATCCTCTCGACGGTACCCATGAATTCATCGACAAGAACGGTGAATTCACCGTGAATATCGCATTGATTTCGGATGGACAACCAATTTGTGGGGTAGTTCATGCACCAGCGCTCGACAAGACCTATGCCGGCATCGTTGGACAAGGCGCCCGCCGGAGCAAAAACGGCGCCAAC
>CAXGSZ010000375.1:0-3481 GCA_964012455.1 uncultured Alphaproteobacteria bacterium | reverse complement strand
GAATCTTTCAGCAGTTCGGATTCGGAGCGCACATAGATCGTTTGCATGCCCAGCGTCCGGTTCATTCCCCGCCCGAGCATCGACATCATACGGAACGCGAAGTCGGCCGGTCGGGCGGCCCGGAACCGCGTCCAGAAATCGGCAACCGGCGGCGCGACATAAGGCAATGTGCCTTCGTCCACGGTCACTTTCTCGACAATTGCGTTGGGGTTTCCAGACAGTAAAACATCCCAGTTGAATTGCAGAATTCCTCTCAACTTCGCCGATACACCGACCAGATTGGTGATGCAGACCGGATCGGTGAAATCTTCAGCCCGCAAGATTGCGGCGTGATAGGCGATCCTCTGTGCATCCCAAAGAGCATGTCCCGCGGACAAAGCGGCACCTTTATCACGCGCGCTAAACGCCTCATAGAGCTCAAGCGATAGTTCGTTAAAGACAGCAAAGAGACCGGTAACCTCGCCGTGGTCCAGGAGTGCATCCGCTGCTTCGACTTTCATATCGCTGTTGCGCGCCAGCCATGGCGACATCGTTCGAACGACTGCCTTGTCCGGCAGTCCCCTCTCTTTAAGTGACTCCCAGTCCTGCAGCGAATTAACGTAGGCGCGCTCGACGTTCGCTATCCCCGGCTTCGCGTCTTGCGAAGCCGCTGGACGTCCCGGCGCATCAGCGTTTGTTTTAGAAAGGCCTATCACGGCGCTCCACCAAACCAGCTTCGGCAAACCGGTCGAGATATTTTTTGACGGTCGCGTAAGGCAACTCCAGCTCGCAGGCGATATCGATGACCGATTTATCACCTTCGAGCATCAACATGATGGCTTCCGTCTTAAGATTGAGATCCCAATCTTCGCGCCAGTCTACCCAAAGACCATACCGCGAGAGCATAACCGGGCCCTTGAAGGTACGTCGGACGTAGTAGTTCCCATTCATCGCCGACCAAACGCCAAGGCAGACCTGTAACGCCTCATCCAAATTCTCCGGGCGGATGAGATCAGGGTTGTCGTCGCTGGTGTGATACTCATCGTAGGGCCATCGCGTCAGGGAAGGCGTCGGAATATCGTAACCGGGACCGTTCGTGACGATCTCGTCGCTGGCGACAACCTTTCGAAACGGCCCGGTTCGCTCTTCGCCATGCACCCGGTAGCTCGGCAATACCGCCAGGAATGCCCGGTCGATCAAGGAGTCCGCTTGCCGGGATTTCTGCAGGATAAAGGAATTGCTATGACCAACCATTTCACAGAACCAGGCATAGTCGACCGCGTCGACCGCGTTCTGGTTGTTCGCCATCCAGGCAATGGTGCCAATTGTCTCAGGCACGACGAGCAGGCGGAAGCCATAATCATTCTGGGGTTGGGCCTTAATGACACGCGCCATCTCGAGCGCCACCACAAGACCAGCGATCGAATCGTTTACCTGCATGGGATGGCAGATATTGGTCAGGAACATCAAATCGCGGCCCGAAGTACCTGGGATATGATACTCTCCGACAGGCATTTCCTCTGACCCGAACTCGACATCGATGACGCCTTTCACCGGCGCATCGTCGCCGAATTTTTCCAAATCCCGGTGGTGCACACAAAATCCCCAGGATCGCTCGTAGTATTTGAACTCCCATGGGATGGCATCCGGCCGTTTCGGGTTGCTCCATAGATGGTCACGTATTTCCCCGAGCGTCCCCTCTATACGCTGGGGCAGCGAGTATGACAGGAGATGGAGCGAATTCTGTTCAAAATCTGCGACCCGGACACCATCGATCTCCAACCAAGCCTCCCGCACGTGATATCTTTCCGGCACATGCCATGTAAGAACTTCGGCACCGGGCGGGTAAGCGTGAAACTTGAAGCCCGGATCGCCGATATACTTCGCGGACAATTCGATCGCTGCCTGCAGACCATCAGAATTGATCGTCCGATGCATCGGCCACAACTGCGTAAGGATATCAAACATACGCGCCGCGCTTCCCGTCGCATCAACTTTCATTCAACGTATCCCCGTTACGACGCAGCGCCGCCATCCAGATTGATGAAACATGCCATTGGCATCACGCACGATCTTCGCCAATATGACGCCGGTTCGCAGTAGGCGAGGTAAAAGCCAATTGGATCGAGTTGGTTTGTTTGGATTTGTCGAAATCGTCGGTCTTGTGCTCCGTGCGGCCGCCAGATCATTAAACGCGAGGTTCAGATGAAAAGAGCGAGGCTGACCGGAGAAAAGGTGTACCTGCGTCCGTTTGAGCGGGAAGACATTACCAGCGAGTACCATGAGTGGGTCAACGATATTGGAATAAATACTTATATCCTGGCGTCCGGCTTCCCAGTAAACCGGGACATGCTCGAGCAATATTTTGAAAATTCGCAACCGAATTCTGCTGTCTTATTCGCAGTCTGTGACAAGGAGACCGATACCCATATCGGAAATGCCCGCCTCAGCCTCATCGACTGGATCCATCGAAACGCTACGTACGGACGACTGGTGGGGCATCCCGACTTTCGCGGCAAAGGCTACGGCTCGGATGCCCTTATTCAGTTGTTGCGGTTCGGCTTCCATCACATTGGAATGAATAGAATTTGGTCGTCTGCCGTCGTCGCGAACGAAGTTTCGCTCGGCAGCAACGACAAGGTCGGAATGACCCAGGAAGGCCGCCTCCGGCAATATGTTTATGCCAATGGGCGGTTTCACGACACGATCATGCTGGCCATGTTGCGCGAAGATTTCGATCGCTTACATGGTACACCCGAAGACTGGGTCGAGAAAGAAAGGCAATTTCGCCAACTTTAATCAATCTTCTAAAGGTTTCCGCGGCCAGCCTGGCGGTGCGCCACGTCGAGAAGCGCCTTCTGCGCTGCCGCATCACTGTCCAAATTCCGGTCTCCGATCGTCCAACGGCCGCCCGCCCTCGTAACCGTAACACCCGTCAAAAGGCTGAAACGCTGGAGGTAGTGGGTGAGGTCGTCCGCGTCTCCGAAAGCCAGGATAACATCCAGACGATTAACGCAATCGACTGCCAAACATATCTCCTCTGGCAGCTCTTCATACCCAGTCGCCTGGTAGCGCCGATTCTCGTCGAACCCAAGCAGATAGTCGCCGATCGCCAAGTAGTCAAGGTCACCTTCCAATAGGTGTTCGATCGCTTGGCGCGGTGTCGCGATGGTCGGAACCCCATGCCGGTTGAAGCTCGTGTTGAGCAAGACGGGAATGCCGGAAATATTTCTGAAGTTGTCAATCAGTTGCCAGAAGAGGTCATTATCCTCCCTGCGCACGGTTTGAACTCTCGCCGACCCGTCGACGTGAACCGCTGCCGGGATCTCGTGTCGTTTTTCTTCGCGCACCGTGAGCGCAATCTGCATATATGGCGAATCGGTCGGTCTTTTGACCCAATCCTCTAAATACTCGGCAAGTACAGCCGGCGCATAGGGCATAAACCAGTCTCTGCGTTTGAGGATCTGGTTAATCCTGAGCTTGGACCGCATATATCTTGGGT
>CAXGSZ010000374.1:0-3483 GCA_964012455.1 uncultured Alphaproteobacteria bacterium | reverse complement strand
CCGACGCTCCTGCTTGACCACTTCCATCCGCCGGGTCTCAGCCAAAATTCTTGGCTGCGAAGCCACCGTCGACTTGGGGTTCGACGAAATGAATCAGCAGTCCGCCGCCAAAGTTCGAAGGGTGGACGAAGCCGATTAGGGAGCCCCGTCCGCCGGGACGGCCTTCGAGGTCAATCATCCGCCAGCCATCGTCGGCGAGTTTCGGCAGGATGGCGTCGATGTTCCGGGTCGCGAAAGCGACATGGGCGAGGCCCGCGCCGCGCCGCGAGACGAACTTTGCAATGGCGCTCTGGTCGCCCTTGGTATTGCCCTTCTCTTCACCGAGCTGGTCCTTCGGCGTGAGGTTAGGGTCGTAGTCCATCAGCAACTCCAGCTCGCAGTCGCCGATATTGATGAAGACATCGCGCAGACCGCCGAGAATCTCCGGCGGGCGGGAATGATAGATCGCGCCGTACTTATCCGAGATAAAACTCTCGGTGACGTGCCGAACTTCAACATCGGTCTGCGTGCTGTCGATGGGACAGCCGAGGTTGTCGGTGAAGACGCGCACCGTCGCATCGTTGTCGTCGGTTGCAATGCCGAGGTGGTCGATTTTGTAGGCGGGGCCGTCCGCTGTTGGAATCTTCATTGGCTCGATGAAACGCGTGCGAATACCAACAGTCTCTTTCGGATCGATGGTTACGAAGCGTTTCCCGTCCGGGCCGACACCGTTCTCGGTTACCGTCAGCACATGTTTCGCGGCCGTCCCCGCGGGGTCTTTTGCCGCAAGTGCCATATGGTGGACGCCCGGATAGCGCGGCTCCTCGAGGTAGGGATCGTCCGGCTCGAAGAGGGCGACGGCGGATTGTCCGATGCCGAAGAATGGAATACTGCGACCTTCAAGCGGCAGGTCCCGTCGTTGCAGGCCGAGCGAGTCATTGAGGAACCGGCAGGCCGCCTCGACGTCGCGAGCGGCGAGAGCGAGATAGGTCATCTCATATCCGGGCATGTTCAAATCTCCTCCCGCGCGACGAAATGCATGAGCACCCCGCCGATCATGGTCGGGTGCATGAAACCGATGAGCGCGCGGCGCGATCCCGGCCGTCCTACCGTGTCAATTGTGCGATGGCCGGCCGCCTTGATCTTGGCCAAGCTTTCCGCCACATCCGCTGTCTTGAACGCGATGTGGTGGAGCCCCGCGCCGCGCGCTGTAATGTAGCGGGCGATGGCGCTGCGGTCGCCCCGCGTTGTGCCCGCCGCATCGTGGCGTGCTTCGTCGGCTTTGACGCCCGTCGTGAGGTCCTGGATGAACTCGAACTCCGTATCGCCAACCGTGATGAAGGTCACCCGCATGCTGCCGATAAGCTGAGAGGGTCGCGTGTGGAAAATGTAGTTGTAGGTGTCGGAGGTGAAATTCTCCGAGATCGTCTCCACTTCACTGTCTGTCTGCTGGCTTTCGTAGACGCAGCCGAGCCTGTCGATGAAGGCGGTCCGGGCAGCATGGTTGTCGGCGGAGGCGACGCCGAGATGATCGATCCGCTCGACGATCTCCGACGAGGCTGGCGCCATGCCGAGTACCGGGGTTAGGCGTGTGCGCACGCCGGCTGTCGCATTACGCGCGATTTCGATCTGCGGCCGTCCACCGATACCGTCCGTTGCGCCGTTGATTGTTGGCAGGCCGGAGTCTCGGGCCGCGGCTTCGGGATCGCCCGCGCCGATGGCGATGTGATGAACCCCCTTTTGCGCTTCTGGCCCAAGGAACGGGTCGTCCGGCCGGAAGAACGCCATGGCCGATCGCCCGACGGCGATGGCCGGGACGGTCGATCCGCCGCAACTGAAATCCTGGCGCGGCAGGCCGAAATCTTTCTCGAAAATAGCAGCGCTTATCTCCGGCCCGTCGACGACAAGGGCGACATATGCCAGATCGGGTGCTGAATCAGAGGCGGTCATGCAGTATCCCTTCTTTGGCGTTACTTCTCGGCGATAGGCGTCCAATTCCGTCGCCGCCGGGCAAGGCGCGACTCAAGCGGCTCGTCGTCATAATCCGGATGCCGTGCCATTTTGGTGAAAAGCGCCCTGTCCTCGAAATGCTTAATCTGTGTGGTCGAATACCCGGGCGTCGTCTTGTCGTCCATGGTCGCGCCCATATAAACCCCGCAATGCCGACAGATGAGAAAATCGCAGGTCTTGGTGCCGAAGCGGTAGCGGACGATATCGCCGAAACTGCGCTCAATATAGCGGATTTGGCCGTTCGGGTCGCTGGCGGAGACTGCGCCGTGGGCGCGGCAGAACGAACATTGGCACTCCCGCACGTAAATGTCGGCAGGATTGGTCTCCGTCTCCAGTTCGACCGTGACCGCGCCGCAATGGCAGGATCCTTTATAAAGCGTCATCACTCCGTCCCTATCGGGCGTAGTCGTCCATGCCGGTGCGCTCCAGCTGGCGCAACAGCATCGGCCATTCCTTGCCGGCCTCGAGAAACCCGCCGGACCCGTACATGCTAAGTCCCATATTAATGGACTTCTGTTGGGCTGCCGGCGAGATCTCCTGCAATTCCGAGCCGCCGGTCATCGCGTCAATTTGGTGACGGCAGGCAGTCTCGATGCGATAGAGATAGACAAAGGCCTCACCGACCGTCTTGCCGACCGAGAGCAGCCCGTGATTGCGCAAGATGAGGATCGTCCTGCCCTCGATGTCCTTGACGATGCGCGGTTGCTCGTCCGCGTCCACGGCAGGTCCCTCGAAATCGTGATACCCGATCCAGCCCATGATGGTCAGCGCCTTCTGGCTGTTCGGCAGTAATCCGTTCTTCTGCATGGAAACGGCGGTGCCATAGCGACTGTGGGTGTGCAGCACGCAATGCCTCTCGTCACCGGACATGTGGATTGCTCCGTGAATTACGAAACCGGCCGGGTTCATCGGGTAATCGCTCTCGCCCAGCAGATTACCGTCGCCGTCGACCTTGATCAGCGACGATGCGGTAATCTCCTCGAAGAACATGCCGAACGGGTTGAGCAGGAAATGGTCTTGTGTGTTTGGCACCCGCAGCGAGAGATGCGTGTTGTTCAGGTCTGTCCAGCCATAGAGGTGGCAAAGGCGGTACGCGGCCGCGAGTTCACAGCGGGCCTGCCATTCTTCGGGACTAATGTCGGACGGGCGCCCGTCCTGCGGAAACTCAATGATGTTGGCTTCAGACATGATCCTCTCCCTTGCACGCCGTTTCGCCCGGTATCCGTTGACTCTTAAGATAACATGCGCGCGACAAAAAGCAGGCCCGGAAACTATAATCGGCCAGCGGCGTCCTCCTCGCCGATGGCGCCGCTTGTGGCGAGGGATTCGATCTCAGCCGCGCTGAAACCGTACTCAGTCAGGACCGCGCGATTGTGCTGACCGACGAGCGGTGGTGGCGTCCGCACGGACCGTCCCTCGAACGCGTCCATCTTCATCGGGTTGGCCAGCAAATCGAGTGCGCCGATGGTCGGGTGTTCGACTCGTTCCACCATG
>CAXGSZ010000373.1:0-3486 GCA_964012455.1 uncultured Alphaproteobacteria bacterium | reverse complement strand
GGTAGGCGTGCGTGCCGGTGGTCTCGAACAAACCGATATCGTCAAGCCGGATGCAAATGTCCAGCTCAGCAGTCAGATCCCTTCGACCTCAGTCGATCCCGAGCCGAAGGGTTTCGAGAAGATGCCTGGATAAGTTCGGTCCGCTATACCGCAACAACGCATATTAGCGGCCGAGAAAAGATTTGTTTTTTGAATTTCGCTCTCGAATACATCTGCCTGGCGCGATTAGTTGTGCCATCCGCGTGCGTGTTTGAAGAGGTCTATGATCCAGTAGGCCTGTGCGCCGATCGTGCCAAGCGGCATTTATATCCGCAAGACGTCGAACGCAGCCAAGCCCAATGCGATGACGCAGAAATCCGCGCGCCTCAATTTGTGAAAGATATAAAGCATCTAGTCTGTAGAATCTTTCGGTTTATGAATATCAGCGGCTTCTTCCTGGGTTCGTTTTTGGCGCGCCTGTAGAGGATAATATCGATGATTTCATCGATCGTGGCGCCGATGGCTGCGGCAGCGCCAAGCCAGAACCACAGAATTTCACCATCGACTTGCCAAACCCGGAACCGAGCGCTGTGAAGAAAGCGCTGTCCACGAGCCAATTTACAAAATCATCGAAATATGCGCCCCACTCCGACGACATTGCATTAACGCAGGCGATCTCGCCGTCGCACTTATCGAACGTATAGCAGTTGATGAGCCAAAGTTTGCCCATGATGTGTGCATGTTGATCACCCTGCGTAAAACACCAGGCGCTGGCCAAGCGGCAGCTATTGAAAGCGCGGTGATTTGATTCGGTGAGATGGGCATATATAGAGGATATGGGTCAGCGGATAGGGCAGCTAGCGGGTGACCGGAAAGAGCTATCGCGGTCGTGCGAGGACGTAGTGGCCGTCCGGGCTGGTTAGCTTCACCATATCGGGCATTCTCCCCATTGCGCTCTCTCTACGCGGGGTTGGACCATTCCGCAAGCGGCTGGAAATGTATGTGGTCAGGGCGCCAGCCGCTCCTTATAAGGACAGTCGCATGCGTATCGCCTCCTATATCGGACTCGTCGTTGGCCTTGCCGTCTTCATTGGCCTCATTGTCTGGCAGGGCATCGCTAATCTTGCCGGCCTGCTTTTGTCGACAGGTTGGGTGCTTTTTCTCGTGCCGGCAATCTGGTTTCCGACTGTACTTCTCAATGCGCGTTGCTGGCAGCTGTTGTTCGCGCCGCCGCATGGCCCGACGTTCTTCCAAGCGGTTCACGCTCAATGGATGGGTCGCGCTGTCAATACGCTGCTACCCGTCGCCACGATTGGTGGGGAAATTGTCAAGGCACGAGCCCTGATTCTGTGGGGCATCGACGCAAGGCACGCTAGTGCTTCAGCAATTGTCGACAAGACCGTACAGGCGCTCACCATGATCGTTTGGGGCGTCGTCGGCATTAGCTTGCTCGCCAGCATGCCGCTCAACGACGAGCTTGTGCTCACGGCTGCATCGGGACTGGCGATTCTCGCGGCCGGGATCGCTGGATTTTTTGTGGTACAGCGCGCTGGAATATTTCGGATAATGGTACGCTCCGCCCACAAGGTAACCGGGGCGCAGAGGATTGAGGAGATGATCGGAACAGCCGAGGAAGTGGATGCGGCCGTTCGTAACCTATACCACGATTGGCCCCGTGTGGTTCAAGCCTCTCTCTGGCGTCTTGCAGCTTTGATCTTGCAGACGGGTGAGGTCTGGCTCGCTGCAACCTTGCTTGGGTTTCCGATAGGTATCTTCGAGGCACTCATGTTGAAAAGCCTCTCCAGCACGCTGAGCGATGCCGCATTTGTCGTGCCAAACAGCTATGGGATTCAAGAAGGTGCATTCGTGGTGCTGGGCGCCCTGGTCGGTCTCGCGCCGGAAGCCGCTCTGGCAATTTCTCTTGCGATCCGTCTTCGCGAAGTGTTGATTGATGTTCCGGGGCTCCTTTTATGGCAGCATGCGGAGGGGCGAGCGCTTTTTAGGCGACGGAAAGAGGCGGGAAATTCCTAACCGATAGAATAATGAAGATTTGCACCGAATTCCTTTCGGTCGATTAAATGGAGCGCTTTTCGTGAAGATAATGGGACGTAAGCTGCATTCTGTGCGGCAAGAATGCGGTAGATGCCTGAATTATAATTTTAATTTCTGGCCGTCCTGGTCGGGTTGTCCTTTGCGCATGCGGGTATCTGCCTTCTCGCGTTGTTGCTATTTCGCGCGCGTCACCGGGCCAATATGAGTTGAGAATTCGGGCCGCCCGTGACGGTGCCCAAACCGGCGTGCGGTCTGGAGAATAATCTCGAAAAAATCTGCGATCGTTCTGTTGGCAGGACTATGACTAATACCAAGTGATATTCGGCGTCCATGAAAGTGCGGATCCAGCAATCCCGATTATACGCGATCTGATCGACGAATTTCCTCAGGACGACCTGTCGCTAGTAATCGATAACACGATTATTCACAGCAACTACAAGGTCAGCAGTCTTGCGAACATGTTTCGTAAGGCGCGTTGGTTGGGCCGAATGAGGTGGTCGAATTTGTTAGTTAGTGCATGGTCGTTTTGAGGTCTATCGGTAAAATACTCGCTGGTGCTGGTAGTCGCCAGCCAAGCGGACTGTGCGGCCTGACCGTGTCGTGGTCTTTGCGCAATTGCTCGATGATAGTTTGAGCCTCTCTCAGGCTTTCGAATATTCACCGTTTAGAAGCTCGTCGCGGAACGGGGCATTGAAGCTCTCACAGCATCCATTTTCCCAATGATAGCCTGGCTCGATGTAAGCCGTCTTAGCGCTGACCGCTTCGCTCCATCTCCGCACGGCCTCCGCACTAAACTTTGGTCCGTTGTCAGAGCGGAGGAGCGCTGGTGGCCCGCGGAGGATGAACAAGTCCGTCAACGCGTCGATAATATCCATCGAGTTTAGTTTCCGCTTTACCCTGATCGTTTAACACTCTCTCGTGTATTCGTCGACCACGCCCGAGGCCCTGAATGCCCGTCCGTCACGGGTTCGTTCATGGACGAAGTCGTAGGACCACACGTGATCGGGGTACTCCGGCCGAAGACGGATGCACGATCCATCATTGAGCCGGAGCCGGCCTCGCTTCCGCTGTTTTGCCGGAACCTTCAGCCCTTCCTGTCTCCAGAGACGCTCAACCCACTTGTTGTTCACGTGTCAGCTTGATTGACGAAGCAGAGCGGCAATCCGGCGATATCTGTATCGACGAGCTAGTTCGATCATATTGGAGACAAGCCGGTCTTCATCTGCACGCCCCTGGGTAATGCGACGTTGTGTCGAGCAGCGCTGTCCGAGAAGAAGACACGCACAGCGCTCCTATACATCAAAGCGATAACGCACCAAATCAACGCAACGTCGTCTGCGGGAAGGGCTCAGAAGTTTCTCTTGGCGGCTTTCGCTGGAATCTGCTTGTCCAATATCGGTCAGATACGGCACGGCGACGGCGTTCGTTCTCCCTCTCCAATTCCTTCAGACGCTT
>CAXGSZ010000372.1:0-3508 GCA_964012455.1 uncultured Alphaproteobacteria bacterium | reverse complement strand
CAGAGATTTAAATCTACAATAAGGTCTCAGGCTATATGATCAATCAATTGGTTTCAGTTTTGCCAAAGCGATGGAGACTTCAGGCTGCTTTTGAGGGTATCCGTCCACAACACGCATACGCTATAACTTGTCATCAACGACAAACATCAGGGATGGAGCCATATCATGCCTCTGGACAGCGCCCGCATTCACGAAGTTCCCGACGACCTGCTCGCCGCCATGGACTATTGCTTCGAGCAAGGCTGGACCGACGGTTTGCCGGTGGTGCCGCCGACCATCGAGCGGGTCGAGGAGATGCTGCAATTCGAGGGTCGGCCGCAAGAGACGGTCATCGCGAGCCATCCTGCCACCGGATACGAATGCACAGTACACTCTGCAGCAGTCAACGCGGTGATGGCGGGATGTAAGGCGGAGTATTTCCCCGTTGTCATCGCCGCATTCGAGGCAATGGACGAACCCGAATTCAACTTTCACGGCTCAACAGCCAGCACTGGCGGCTCGGCCCCATTGCTGGTGATCAGCGGCGAGATGGCGGACGACCTGGGCATGAATTCAGACGTAAACCTTTTCGGGCCGGGCAACCGAGCGAACGCCACTATCGGCCGTGCGGTCCGCCTGATCCTGATGAACGTGTTCCGCATGATCCCGGGCGTCTCCGACAAATCAACCCAAGGCAATCCCGGCAAGTTTAGCTTCTGTATCGCCGAGCGCCGGCGCGGCAACCCCTGGCCTTTGCTTGTCGAGGAACAGGACTACCCCGACGGCGTCAGCAGCGTGACTGTCTTTGCCGGTGGCGGTTTTTGTAATGTCGAAAATCACGGCGGCAACACACCGGAGCACGTGTTGAACAGCATCGCGGACGCCATGGCCAATTACGGCTGCATAACGCTCGGCCAATCCGCCGTCGTCATGGCACCGGAACACGTACGCGTGGTCGCAGGCGCCGGCTGGAGCCGCAGTGACGTGAAGGAATACCTCTTTCAGCAGGCCTATCGCACGATTGACGGTATGAAATCAGCCGGCAAGTACCGCCAGCGCGAGTACGATAAACAGCACGCCGATGGGGGTACGCACCCGCTGGTCGAAGACGGCAAGCTGCACCGTGGCCTGACACCTGACGACATTCTGCTCGTCGTCGGTGGCGGAGATGCGGGCGGGCATTCCTGCTTCATCCCGTCATGGAGCCGTGCCCGCAGTTCTCTGATGCAGTCGAAACCAATCGGTGTCTGCATCGATTGCGAGTGAGAAAGGAAAAGAAACGATGCAACTCTACGACCCAACCGTCAATGGACCGGAGCGCCACAACACCCGCGCCGTCGCGCCAAACGGACTTGACGGCTTAACCATTGGCATCCTTGAGAACGGCAAGCTCAACGCTGTCGAGATGCTGCAGGAAACGGCGGCTCTGTTTGAGGCCCGCCATGGCTGCACGGTGGCGCCTCTCTTTTCAAAGCGTAATGCCAGCGCGCCGGCGCCTGCCGAAACACTCGCCGCCGCCGTCGACAAGGTGGATTTTCTAATCACCGGCCTTGGCGATTGAGGCAGCTGTTCCACGTGCAGTTTGCATGACGGAATCAGTTTCGAGCAGTTGGGTAAACGTGCCGTGGTGCTCTGCACCGAGCCATTTGAGGTCACCGCGAAAAACATCGCACGCATGATGGGGCTTCCTGATTACCCCTTCGTGATGGTCGAACACCCGATCGGCAGCCGATCGTTGCCGGAGATCAAGGTGCTGGCCGAATCAGCTTATGAACAGGCTCTTGGAATTTTGCACGATTAGCGTAGCAGAGAGCCCGTTAGCTCCTTAGGAACCCGCGAAGCCCTGCCTCGACGACAGCTTCCACCACTTCTCTGCGGCTTTCTTGTCCTGCTGAACGCCGTGTCCATGATAGTACATAAGCCCCAGCTTGTGCTGGGCGCGCGCGTGTTGTCGTTCCGCCGCAAGCCTGTACCACTTTACAGCCGACTCGTATTTTTGCGGAACTCCGTCGCCCTTGTGATACATCAAGCCCAAGTTGTACTGCGCCGGCACGTGCCCCTGTTTCGCGGCCAGCGTGTACCACCGGACGGCCGTCTCGAGGTCTTGCTCGTACTCTTTACCCTTGTGGTACAACAGGCCCAGTTGGTACTGGGCATTGGCATCCCCTATTTCCGCCGCTACCTCAAATTGTGGTCGCGCGATATCGAATTCATTACTTAAAATTATATTTTTTCTTTCTACGAATATTTTATTTAATATTTTTATTTTTATTTTTTTATCATTTTCTGAATTAATATCCATGTATTTACTGGATTTAATATTATAAAAAAGCTCTTCTGCGATATTCATCGCTTTTCCCGAGCCCGGATGCGTCCGTTCCGCCATCGGCGCATTGATCTTTTCCATCAAGATTTCGTAGCGCTCGCCCGTAAGCCAAATGCCGTGCTGCTTGTAGTTCGGCATGCCGAAAGAAAAATCGAGAACATCCAGCTCCCGCTCGACCTCCGCAATCATGCCTTCGGTCATTGTCTCGGTCTTCAGCTCGTCCCAGCGAATAGGATCACCCAGCTTGTTCATAATGACGCAATAAATCGAGCAATCCGGGCTCGCGCGTCCCCAGGGTGCGATCACGGCAATTCCAAGGCTGCCACCGACAACGGCGACCACCACCATAAAGATGATGAAGGACCGGGATGTCTTCAGAACGTCGATCCATAACGGTTCTCCGATGGCGTTCTGTTTTTTTAGATTTGAATTCGACATGACTACCTACCTCGAAACGGATACAGCAGTTTCAAGTAACAATCTACAAAGGCACCAGGCGAAACGAATCGCGCTCCTGTGCATCCAACTGGTCAACAAGACCGATTTCCCAGTCAAGATAAGCATGTGCCGCGGCCGGGTCGCCACCGTTCGGATTGTTCCTATGCTGCCAGTGATAGACAAGTTCCATACTATCGTCTTCCGCCGTCTCGTCCTGCACTGCGACGATCTGCAGACCGGCGTTACGCCATGCGCCCTCATCACCCGACAGTTGGCGGACATCGGTTTTTCCCAGCTCAGTGAGCCGCTGCGCCGCCAGCGACGCCACCACATCATCGTTCGTGATCACGATGACGAGTGCATCTGACGCAAGGTCAAGACGGTCGAGACGCGTACGGATTGACCAAGTCGCCCCATCTATGTGTCCCGAACGATACGCCCGGGGCGACCGCAGATCGACAAGTTGCGCACCATCCAATTGCAGCGCCTTTGCTTCGGCTGCTGTCACCGGCGATATAGGGTCCACTTCGAAGTTTGGAATTTCAGGCAGGGAAACGCCGCGCATTGCATCGACGCCACCTTCCACTACGACAACGTCATAACCAATCTGATGGATCCAATTTGCCATCATCGGTGCGCGGACCATCTCGTTGTCCATTAGGATGATCCGGCCGCCACGCACGCCGACCCAACTGTCGACGGACTGCACCAATTGACCCCCGAGTGCGTGCCGACTGCAGGGCAGACCGTCTGATTCGTACTCTT
>CAXGSZ010000371.1:0-3509 GCA_964012455.1 uncultured Alphaproteobacteria bacterium | reverse complement strand
CGAGTTCGCGCGCGAATGCATCGCCGGCGAAATCCCGCGTCCTGATATCGACGCCGATCGCGAGAGCCCTGCCCGATGTGGCGCCGCGCACGAGATCGGAAAGCAGCGATAGCGGGAGATTGTCGACACCCCCGAAGCCGATATCCTCGAAAACGTGCAGGGTAGAGGTCCGTCCTGCACCCGACATGCCGGTGACCAGAATTATCCGTCCTTCGGTTTTCTCTTCGTTCATCCTGCGCGACGCCGGTCTGCTCTCTCCAGAGCCAAGCGTACCTTAGCCGGGGCCGAAGCCTCAAATGGTGCCAATGAAACCTGACGCACTTGTCCTCCGAGCAGCTCGACGAATGCGGCCTCTGGCAGGCGTTCGACCTCTTTTGGTGCGACAAGATCCACGATCATCGAAACAGTTGCGGGTGATACATATGGAACGGTGAGTATACCGACACCGCGGACTTCGAGCCTTCCCGCGATGGCGGAAGGGCAGCGCGCGATTAGGTCGCCCTGCTCCCGGATCAGCTCAGTTCGATCGTCTGCAACCAGCATTGCGCCGCCGTCAATCAGGCGCAATGCCAAGTCCGATTTTCCGGCGCCGGAAGGGCCGCGCAGTAAAACGCACCGATTGCTAATAACCACGGCGGTCGCATGTATCGTTTGCATCCTCAGCAGCCTGCGGCCCGCAGGATGTCCTGTCAATTGTCGCTGAGCGGCAAGCGGACGATGAAACGCGCACCTCGCACAGTAAGGTCCGAGGCGTAGCGGTTTTCGGCGCGTATCGTACCCCCATGGGCTTCCACGATCTGTTTCGAGATGGACAATCCCAATCCGGAATGCGTGCCGAACTTCTCTCCTTCTGGGCGTTCGGTGTAGAAGCGGTCGAACACGGCGTCAAGTTTCCCTTCCGGAAGCCCCGGACCGTCATCGCAGACATTGATCTCGATATCTGAGTCGCGGCGCACCAAATGCAGCGTGACGCGGCCAGAGGGCGGGCTGAAACTGATCGCGTTCTGCAGCAGATTGCGGAACACTTGTACCAATCGATCCTCGATCGCCGCGACGCGGAAGGGCGGCTCTCCGGAAATCTTGAGAGCGACTTCCGTATCGGTATCTCCGGCCGCATAAATCTCGTGGAGAGTTGCGAGCATACTAGCGATGTCGATCGTCTCGGCCTCGGCCCGGCTGAGTTCCGAATCAAGGCGGGACGCATTCGAAATATCAGTGATCAGGCGATCCAGGCGCTGAACGTCTTCCTGGATGATCGCCATCAGTTTTTGCTGCTGGTCAGGATCGCTGACCCGTGCGGCGGTCTCAACGGCGCTACGTAGAGAGGTTAGTGGATTCTTGATTTCGTGGCTGACGTCGGCGGCAAATCGTTCGATCGCGTCCATCCGTTCGTGCAGGGCGCTAGTCATTTCTCGCAACACGCCGGAGAGTTCGCCGATCTCATCGCCACGCCCGGTAAAGTCCGGAATCTCGTCTGCACCCCGACCGAGGCCGCGTCGCACGCGCTCGGCTGCGGCCGCCAGACGGAGGACCGGCCGTGCCAGCGTTCCTGCGAGATAGAATGACAACAGAATGGTGATTACCAGAGCGGCGGCAAAAACGATAAACACGGTAATTCGAACATCGCGCATCGCCGTCTCGATAGCGGTGTCGTCCTTTGAAACCATTAGGGCGCCAAGAACGTGTCGGTAGCGTTGAACGGGGACGGCCACGGACAGTGTCATGCGATCGGCGTTGGAAACGCGGACGTATCCAGTCGACTCGCCTCCCAGGGCGTGACGGACCTCAACGAAATCTTCAGCGCTTTGTGGATACTTCTCAACGTAAAGTTCCAAATGTTGCCACTGTGGCATCCAATCGGAGACGACCTTAATACCATGCGAAATTGCCTTCACAATCCAAGGCGTGTCGTCCAGCTTTTCGACGACGACGGCGTACCGTCGGCCCATCAGATATCGGCTGTCGACGACAAGCTCGCCATTCGGAGCGAACAGGCGTGAGCGGATGCCGCCCGGTGTACTCAATCGCCAAATGATCTGTCGCGCGATCGGAAGATTGACCAGTTGGCGGCCGCTCGGCGTGGTTTCAATGGCACCTTCGCCAATAGCACCGGCAAAGGTTTCTGCCTGCAGCTGTAGTGCTTCGAGTGCGGAATCGATCAATCCGTCGCGATAAGGTCCGAGATAAAGTAGGCCGGCGATCGGGATTAGCAGGGCTGCCATGTTGATCGCAAGTATGCGCCGAGTAATCGGTGATATCCGTCGCCGCCGCTGGGGCGCCGATAGGAAAGCTTCTTTTTGATCAGATCTGTGCGTAGTCACGAGTCGCGATAGCGATAACCGACCCCGTAGAGCGTCTCAATCTGCGCAAAATCGGAATCGACTTGCCGGAACTTGGCCCGCAAGCGTTTTACGTGGCTATCGATGGTTCGATCGTCCACATAAATGCTCTCGCCGTAGGCGCTGTCCATCAACTGATCGCGCGTTTTCACATGCCCCGGTCTCTGCGCGAGTGAGCGAATGAGCAGGAATTCCGTCACCGTCAGTGGTACTATATGGGTTTGCCAGGTACAGAGGTGCCGGTCTGAGTCGAGCACGAGGTCGCCGCGCACCAGGGTCCCTTGGCTCTTCTGGTCATCTCCTCCCTCATGATCCAACCGGCGCAACAAAGTGCGGATGCGTTCGATAAGGAGGCGCTGGGAAAACGGTTTCTTTATATAGTCGTCGGCGCCCATCCGTAGGCCGAAAACCTCATCTACTTCATCATCCTTCGAAGTGAGAAAGATGACTGGCATTTGCGACGATCTGCGCAGCTTCTGCAGCAATTCCATACCGTCCATGCGTGGCATTTTGATATCGAGCACTGCCAGGTCCACCGGCTGCCTGGAAAGGCCGCGAAAGGCGTCTTCGCCATCCTTGTAAGTATGGACACGGAAACCTTCCGCCTCGAGTGCCATCGAAACGGAGGTTAAAATGTTTTGGTCGTCGTCGACGAGGGCGATTGTCTTGTGCATCGGTCCTTCCACCTCGGAGTGTAGCAACTGACCTCGGGGAGCCACAATCGGAATGACTCGGGGCAGAAATGAGGCAAGACAAGGGCGAATTTTGGCAAGCTGGGCCCGTTCCGGAATCTCATCGCAGATTGGTGAGATTCGCCTACTGCGTCGATTTGTCCAATCGCCTCTGCGTATGGGTCTAACGATAAATCAAATTTTTTGCGGCGCTCACATGGGACACAAGAGATGAAACGCACCCCAACATTCGTGCTGATCGGGATCATGCTGGTTGCACTCGGCATAATCGCTGCGACGGCGATGGTTGCGTGGCGCCAGATTTCCGATGCGATACCGGCAGAGACGGCGGAGAGGGCTGGGTTTACGGCGGCCGTGAAAATCGGCGGTCCGTTTAAACTCGTGAGTCACCGTGGTGATCGCGTAACCGACGCGACCTTTCGGGGTCGTTTCCTTTTTGTCTATTTCGGCTATGGCTATTGCCCGGACATCTGTCCAA
>CAXGSZ010000370.1:0-3524 GCA_964012455.1 uncultured Alphaproteobacteria bacterium | reverse complement strand
GGAACCATCCGTCTGTACGCCTTCGAAGTGCCTGCGTAATTCATCAGGATGCATCTCGCCGATATCAACGCAAACCTGCCGGAGATCGAGGTCGAGTTTTCGGTCAATCACGTCTACGCCAACCTCTCGCGCCGGGAGGCCGACCTCCTGCTGCAAGTCTACCTGCCGGACACACCGGGACATATCGCGCACAAGCTGGGAGAGGGTCTACGGTGCGCGCAACTATGTGCTATGCATCCGGAAGCGCGCGGCAATAAGCGCTACCGGGACTGCGAATGGGTCGCCTTCGACGACGATCATGTCTATTTTAAGGGGCAAGGCTAGCTGCTGGACAGGCTTGAAGGCCGCGCGCCGGCAATCCGGATGAACAACGGCCATGCCATTCATAACGCGGTGCGGAAAGGTGCCGATCTCGGCGTTCTCCGCTGTTTCGCCGGTGATGCGTACCCGGACCTTGTGCGCCTTACCGTCCCGATTTAAGGTGTGAAAATCTATCTCCACATGGTGGCCCACCGTGACCTGAAACGGGTGCTAATTTTACGCGCCGTAATGGACGAGCTGATCCGCCTCTTCAAGCAGGAAGCCCCACGCCTCACCGTTAGCGGGCGCCGCGAAGCCGCTGTTTGAGCCCCTTATGACTCACAAGAGCACAGTTACATTCGCTGGCTGCGGAGACGCCTTCGTTTCAGGTGGCCGCTTCAATTCCTGCTTCGCCGACGATGTCTAAGGGTTTCGCTACGCCATCGAGTTCGACGCGACTTCACTCTTGGCGCTGCAGCAGGCCGGCATCAAGCACGCGTCGCTCGATGCGGTCATCTTCTCCCATATTCACGCGGACCACTGTTCCGGCATCCCTTCTATGCTGCTTGATGCCATGCTCGGGGCAAACCGCACGAAACCACTGATAATCGCCAGCCCGAAGGATACCGAAGCCCGCCTACGCCAAATGATGGAATCGATGCTACCTGGCAGCGACATCATAGTGCCGAAATTCGACCTCACCTTTGTTGAGATGGAGCTGATGAAGCCGAACAAATTGGGCAAACACGCCGTCGTCACGCCCTACCCGGCGCAATACACGGCGAAGACGCATCCGACGTCACTTCGCGTCGAGGCCGGTGGCAAGGTGGTCTCGCACACCGGGGACACTGCGTGGACCAAATACGTGTCGAAAATCTCGAAGGACGCGGACCTCTTCATTTGTGAAAGTTATTTCTACGAAAAGCCCATCCGCTTCCACATGAACTACCCCGACGTCAAGGAACATTGGGACGAGTTCGAGGCCAAGCGCACCATCCTCACCCACATGTCGTCGGAGATGCTAGCCATGGCCGAAAGCGTTCCTGAAGAATGCGCCTATGACGGGCTGGTGGCAGAGGTTTAGGCCTGCAACCATGACCGACGCCTCGCGGATCCAGGTAGGAATCATCGGCGGCGGGCCTGCGGGGTTGCTCCTCTCACAGCTTCTACATCTGAACGGCATCAACTCCGTTATCCTGGAGCGGCAAAGCCGAGACTATGTGATGAGCCGGATCAGGGCGGGAGTGCCCGAACGCGGCATGGTCGATCTGTTGCGAAAGGCGGAGGTCGCCAAACGGCTGGAGAAAGAGGCGCTTCGGCATGAAGGGCTCGACATTGCCTTCGGCAGCCAACGTCACCGTATCGACCTCGCCGATCTCACGGGCGGCCGTGACTGCGTTTACGGCCAGACGGAGATCACCAAGGGTCTCTATTCGGCAAGAGACGCCATGGGTGGCGTCATCGTCGACGAGGCGGAGAACGTCACACCCTGCGATGTTGCAACTGACGCGCCGTACTTAACCTACAAAAGATGGCCGAGAGCATCACCTCGACTGAGACTTCGTCGCCGGATCAGATGAGCTGCGTCTTGCCCATCGAATCCTCGTGTAGTTTCTCACCCGACAGGATGTAGGAGACCGTCTCTAAACCACAGTGTGGATGATCCGGCGCGCCAATGGTCTCTCCCGGGGCATAAATCACAGGACCGACTTCATCGAGCATCAAGAACGGGTCGAGATGATCGAGTCCTTGCGTCGGGAAAGGTCTGCGACCCAAAAAACCTGCACCCTCTCGCTGTTGGTGCGCGGTAATGACTTGGCTTACGAAGCGGGCAGTACCGGAAGAAGTCATTCGTCGTTCTGAAAAATTGGGACCGGTACATTAAAGCAAAAATACACACAATCCTGCGTTAAGAAACCTGTCCCTGTATTCCTTGCGCAGTATTCCTGTCATCCCCGCGCAGGCGGGAATCTAGAACGGACCGGACCATAAACTGGATCCCCGCCTGCGCGGGAATGACGATACTCAGTTGGCCTACCCTAAAACCCGTATAGTCGAGCTGGATTGTCGGTGAGAATGGCCTTGAAGGTCACCGCGTCGGGACAGGCGTCAGCAAGGACGGCGAGGCACTTGCGCTCGTCGACGTCCTGGTAGGGCAGGGTGACCGGGCCTTCGCCATCGGCGAGCGGCGGGCGTTCCGGCGTATGGGGCCAGTCGGTGCCCCAGACGAGGCGATCCGGGGCAACAGCGATGTATTGCTGCATAAGCGGGATCGCGTCCTCGTATCGGCCGTCGCGGGTCACGCGGTCGGCGCCCGAGACCTTGAGCCAGGCATTGTCACTCTCCAGAAGGCGCAGCAACGCTTCGCAACCCTTATGCCCATCGACGCGTTCTGGACGGAAGAGGCCCAGATGATCGATTACCACCGGCACCGGCAGGTCAACGAGACGTGGCAGGAGCGCATCCCGCATGTGGCCCGAGAGCAAGAACTGAATATGCCAGCCGACCGGCTCAAAGAGCGATGCGAGACGCGTGACGATCCGCCAAACCTCATTCATCCGATCGTCGCTCAATTCGCGCCCTGGGCTGACACGCATACCGCGCGCGCCGACGGCATTCAGTTCGGCGATTTTTTCCATCGTGACGTCCGGGTCATAGGCAGCAATGCCCCGTGCAATGTCGCCCTCCTTTGCCAGCACGTCGAGCATCGGCTGATTGTCCGGGTAATAACCGCCGACCTGTACCAGCACCATGCGCTCAAGTCCTACACGGGCCCGCATTGCCGCGTGGCCGGTGGCCAGCGCGTCTGGCATCAGGTGGCGGATTTCCGGCTTCGGCGGAAACGTCGCCGCCGGACCGAAGATGTGGTAGTGGCAGTCGCAGGCGCCCGCAGGAACACGAAAGCGCGGCGTGTATGTCGTCTCGGTCATAGGTCCTTCCCTTCCTTCGCGGATCGCGTCATTCCGCAAGCACCTCTGAGATGCCGTAAAATCCGGCCGGTTTCGTCATCAGCCAGTCGAGGCCCGCACGTAAAACGGAAATATCAATATCCGGCCGGGTCACCGTATGGGTGATGCGGATTTCATCATTTGGGCCGGCGAAAAGCGCTTCGTGGGTGCCATAGGTGCCACCCGCCAGTACGGTTGCGATTTCCGGCGGCGCGTCATCTCCGCGGCCGGTGCGGATGCGCCGGGCGATTTCACCGGACGTACCGCTTGGTACCT
>CAXGSZ010000369.1:0-3525 GCA_964012455.1 uncultured Alphaproteobacteria bacterium | reverse complement strand
GAGGACGAACTCTCACAGGCAAAATCATACCTCACAGGCTCCTTTCCACTTCGCCTCAGCTCGACCGACCGCATCGCGCGTATGCTGGTGTCGATCCAGTACCATGATCTTGGCGTCGACTATATCAAGAGACGTGCAAGCTATATCAAGGCGGTGACGCGAGATGATATTGCAAAGCTTGCGCGTAGATTGCTCGATCCGGAGGGCCTCACTTTCGTCATTGTCGGCAAGCCCAAAGCCGTCAAGGCTACTGCTCCGGCACCGCAAATCTAAAGCTGTAGAGGCAACATCAACAACGGGTTGCGCCCCCAACTCGGGTCGGACACTATCAATGGTATTCGACCATGCCCTACAAACATATCATAACGAATTGCTTCGCCGACATGATCGGCGGCCACGGCGTCACTGCGGAAAGCTACGAACGGGCCGCAGCGGATGGCGCGGCGGCTCTCATTGAGATATCTGAAACACCGCAATCGGAGTATCAGGCGATTCTGAAAATGCCGGGTCGCCAAGACGATATAGCCGAAGTGGCGGCAATCGCCAACCGGCTGCGCGAAAGCTGTGACGTCCTGTTGGTAGTCGGAACCGGCGGATCAAGTCTGGGTGCCCGCACGCTCTGCGCCCTTCGGCCTTCGGAGCGCCTCCGACTGCAGTTCCTCGAAAACGTTGATCCAGAGACCATAGATACCGTTCTCGGCTCTCTCGACCCGTCGACAACCGGTGGTCTTTTCGTTTCAAAATCGGGCGGTACAACGGAAACGCTCGGTCTCTCGATGATTGTCCTCGATTGGATGCTAACGGGGATTGAAAGCAAGGACATATCCAAGCGAGCCGTTGCGATCACGGGGTGCGAAGACAACCCACTCCGCGCATTGGCGCAGCGCTATGACATTCCTTTGCTCTGCCACGATCCAGATATTGGCGGACGCTTTTCCGTATTCTCTTCCGTTGGCATGCTGCCAGCCGCTGTCGCGGGCCTCAATACGGATGCAATTCGCGAGGGCGCACACACCGTGGTTGCGAATTGTCTCGCCACACCGCATTCAGCGCCCCCAATGGAAGGTGCGGCGCTGGCAGCTGCTCTCGCCGCCGAAAGAGGTGTCTCGATTTCTGTCCTGATGCCCTACCGTGACAAGCTGGCGGAACTCGCACTTTGGTACCGTCAACTTTGGGCGGAAAGTCTGGGCAAGGGAGGTCGCGGAACCACCCCAATTCAGGCCGCTGGCACCGTCGATCAACATAGCCAGCTGCAACTGTATCTCGACGGGCCGCGTGACAAATGGATTAGTTTGGTCACCTGCACGGCGGCACAGGAAGGCAAAGTTATCCCCACGGCCCTCGCGGATGACGCCGGCCTCCGGCATTTGGGCGGCCAGACGGCCGGCGCGTTGCTCGACGCTTTCTCAGGCGCAACGACACAGGCATTGGCTGACCATGGCCGGCCTGTACGGGAACTTCGTCTCGATGCTCTCGACGGGCGCTCACTTGGCGCCGTGATGATGCACTTTATCTTGGAGACTCTCGTCACCGCGCGATTATGGGGCGTCGATCCCTTTGGCCAGCCAGCGGTCGAATCTGGTAAGGTCCTTGCCATCTCCCGCCTTACCGCCGCAAAAAGAGGTGGTACATGACAATCCGCCGCCTGCCGGAGCATGTGGTCAACCGGATTGCCGCAGGCGAGGTCATCGAACGACCGGCTTCCGCGGTGAAGGAGCTTGTTGAAAACTCCCTTGACGCGAGTGCAACACGGATCGAAGTCATGATCCGCGATGGCGGAAAGTCGCTGATTGCCACGACCGACGATGGGATCGGCATGTCGCCGGAAGAGCTCAAGCTTGCTGTCGAACGGCACGCGACATCGAAGCTGCCGGAAGACGATCTTGATGACATCCGAACCCTCGGATTTCGGGGCGAGGCGCTGCCGTCGATCGGCTCCGTCGGACGCCTCGCAATCACTAGCAGAGCAGAGGGCGCGGAGGCCGCCTGGCAGCTGACTGTCGATGGTGGCACACTGGGAGAACCGACACCGGCCGCACTGTCGAGAGGCACGCGCATTGAGTTGCGTGATTTGTTTTATGCAACCCCTGCGCGGTTGAAATTTCTGCGGGCCGACCGCACCGAAACCTCACAGGTTGTCGATGCGATCAACCGACTCGCCATGGCACGCCCGGACGTCGCCTTTACCCTCATCGACAGCGGGAGAACTCGAGTTAATCTCGAAGCGGCGCAGGGCGACCTTCTTGAAGCCCGCCTGCGGCGGCTCGGCGGTGTCATGGGCAAGGAATTTTCCGCGAATGCGTTGGCCATCGATTCGGAGCGAGAAGACGCACATCTGACCGGATATGCCGGCCTCCCGACCCTTAACCGCGGGAACGCTCATATGCAGTTCCTCTTCGTTAACGGTCGCGCCGTCAAAGACCGCTTGCTGTTTGGCGCCATTCGCGGTGCTTATCAGGATTTTCTCGCGCGGGACCGGCACCCTTTGGTCGCCCTATTCCTAGATATCGACCCAGCGATGGTCGACGTGAACGTACATCCGGCGAAGGCCGAAGTACGTTTCCGAGAAGCGGGTGTGGTGCGTGGTTTGATCGTCAGTGCCTTGCGCCATGCGCTAGCAGAAGCTGGCCATCGCGCATCGACTACGGTCGCCTCTGCGGCGCTCGGTGCGATACGCCCCCACGGCGAGGGCGGCCCGGCCCTGCCCTTTGCCCGCGGATATTCCGAACTCCCATCGAGAGGGATCGCGGAAGCCGCTGCGTTTTTTCAGGCGCCGTCGACGCCGGCTGCCGGTTTGGCACCAACCGCACCGCCCACCGCCGCATACGCCGCAGAAGAGTCGACGATCGATTATCCGCTAGGAGCGGCTCGCGCGCAGGTCCATCAAACCTATATCGTTGCCCAGACAGAAGATGGCATCGTGATTGTCGACCAACACGCAGCACACGAACGATTGGTCTATGAACGTATGAAATCCGACCTTTCCGATACCGGGGTCGGGCGCCAGGGATTGCTCATTCCTGAGGTTGTGGAACTAACGGAGGACGAGGTCGAACGGATCACGGCACGCACCGCCGAGTTCGCCGAACTCGGTCTGATCCTTGAAGGATTTGGCCCAGGCGCCGTTGTTGTGCGGGAGGTGCCGGCGATTCTCGGACAAGTCGACGTGCAAGGCCTCATCCGCGATCTCGCCGACGAACTGGCGGAGCTCGGTGACAGTTTTTCACTCAAAGAACGGCTTGAAGCCGTCTGCGGAACGATGGCGTGCCATGGATCGGTCCGCGCGGGTCGCCGCCTCAACGGAGACGAGATGAATGCGTTGCTGCGCCAAATGGAAGTGACACCACACTCTGGACAATGCAATCATGGCCGACCCACTTATGTCGAATTGAAACTCGCGGATATCGAAAGACTGTTCGGTCGCCGCTGACACGGTGCATGACCGAATTTGTACGGACTTATATCCCGACGCCCTATGCTAGCCATTTTCCTCGCCGCGTTAGCCAATGTGATTGGCCTTGGCGT
>CAXGSZ010000368.1:0-3558 GCA_964012455.1 uncultured Alphaproteobacteria bacterium | reverse complement strand
TGTAGAGGTCCATCATCGCCTGATTGAGGCGCTGCTTGTCGTCCCCGTAACGTTCTTTCAGTTCCATCATCTTCGGCTGCAGTACCTTCATCCGGTTCATCGACCGGTAGGACTTATTGGCGAGTGGGAAGAAGGCGAGCTTGATAACGACGGTCAGCGCCAAGATGGCGAGGCCGAAATTCCCGAATTGGCCGAAGAACCAGTTCAGCATGTAGAAGATCGGCTTGGTCAGGAAATAGAACCAACCCCAGTCGACGGCCTTGTCAAACCCTACGATGCCGATTTCCTCGGCATACTTGTCGAGCAGCAGGACTTCCTTGGCACCGGCGAATACGCGGTCGGTTCGCTCAATGCTGCCGCCGGCGGGGACGTGAATGGCATCGCCGAGATAATCCGTCTGAAATACCGGTTCGAGACCGCGGCGACCGGCGTTGAAGCTGGTCTTCAGGCGCTTGTCCGCATCGGGGATCAGCGCGACCAACCAGTATTTATCGGTAAACCCGAGCCAACCGCCTGTCGTTTCCTGGCGTTCGGGCGACTGCACCACGCCATCATCGAACAGGTCGTCGTAATCGACCTCTTTCAGCGTCTGGTCGAAAACCCCAAGCGGGCCTTCGTGTAGAATATAGAATCCCAAAATGTCGGGGCGGCTGGTCCGTGAGACGAGACCGTAGGGCGAAACGCTGACGTCTTTGGTTCCCTTGTTCTTCACCCGCTGGGTCACCGTCACCAGATAATTCTCGTCGATACGGTAAACCTGCTCGAAAAGCAGCCCTTCGCCGTTCTCCCAGGAGAGGGTAATCGGCGTGTCGGGTGTGAGGGTGCGGCCGTTCGGAGTCCACACGGTTGTCCGTGTGGGCAGCTTGATGCCGTTGCCGAGCCATCCAAACTCAACATAATAGGGCTTGTCGGAATGGACCGGTTGCAGAAGGTCGATTTCCGCGCTCTCCTCGTCAAGGCCGACTTGGTAGTCTTTCAGCGTCAGATCGTCGACGCGGGCGCCGATCAATGAGATTGATCCCCGCAGGCGCGGCGTGTCGATGCGTAGACGGGACGCCTTCTTGAGCGCGTCCTCACGGGTGATACCGGTTGCCGCAAGGCTGCTGGTCCCTGGCGCCGCGCCCACACCGAGCTGCGGTCCGGTCTTCGCAACATCTCCGGCCCTGACCGGTGAGTCGCCGGAAGGCGTGGTAGCTTGTCCGGTGCCAGATTCTTGGGCCTGAAGGACAGCCTCCTCGGCAGCTTGTTGCTGCTCGTGGGCTGCTTTCTGCTTTTCGATCTTCGGCTGTTCGACCATCACGTTCCATGAAATGAGGATCACGATGGACAGCGCCACGGCGAGGAACAGGTTTTTTTGATCCGCCATTAGGCGCCTCCGGAGTTGCCGAGATCGAGACGTTCGGGGACTGGGTCATATCCAGAACTCCCCAACGGATGACAACGCATCAGCCGCCGCAGAGCAAGCCAGCCGCCACGAGCCGCGCCGTGTTGCTCCAATGCTTCCACCGCATAGGCCGAACAACTCGGCGAATGACGGCAACTACCCGCCACCAACCACGAGAAAGTCAGTTGATAGCAACGGACCGCCATGTGCAGCATTTTAGCCGCAAGACTCATCTCGAATACCGCTTCATTCACCGCGCCAGACGTTCAAGCGTTTCAGCGCGGTTTCCAAATCCCGTATTAAAGCTTCAAACGGCCTGGCGGCCGTAACAGCGCGCGCGATCACGACGTAATCATAATCGGGCGCAGCGTGCAGAGGCATAACCTTCTCTACCGCTGCGCGCAAGCGCCTGCGCGCGCGATTTCGCATCACGGAGTTTCCAACTTTGCGGCTAGCGGTGAATCCCACCCTAAGCCCGTCGGATTTTTCGGTGGTCGGGCAAGCCTGTAGCACCAGACCCCGGGTCGCATTGCTATTGCGCGCTCCTGCCACGCGCAGAAAATCGCGTCGTCTCTTCAAGGTCGCGACGGTGCGACCCATGGCATTATGCAGAGAGGCGTTTGCGGCCCCTCGCGCGGCGCCGGGCAAGCACGCGGCGTCCTGCCTTAGTGGCCATGCGGCTACGGAAGCCGTGACGACGTTTGCGCACGATACGACTCGGCTGAAATGTCCGTTTCACGGCGGTTACTCCATCCAGCTTGAAAAACGGAGCGCTGTATAGAGGGTCGCTGGGATTAAGTCAACGCATCAGTGACCGTCTCATTAAGGTGAATGGCGCCAGGGATGGATCGCGGCATAGGATATTCGACCAAGATGATACTTAGTTTAATCTACTGCGCCGCCTCCGGCATTCGCGAAATGTCGATTTGAATGGTGCTCGACAATACGAAGTTATCGTGCATGGCGGCAATCGCGCGAATCCAAACCAATGATGCCCGTCAAAGCATCATCAATGAAGGAGCGCCGGCCGACATGCTTTTCAACATCACGGTTGGTGCCGTCAAATTTTACAAACTGCCACCCGATAGGCGTTGCCAGATAACAGGTTTTCTATTCCAGGGTGATTTCCAGTTATTGCGTTGAATGAAAATTGCGCCTATTTCCGCGGAGGCTGTTTCAGATATCACATTGTGTCGTTTCCCGCGGAGTCGTTTCGAGTCCCTATTGGATGAGTTTCCCGGGCTCGAAAAATAGCTGCTCGTAATGGAATCGAACGAGCTGGCACAGGGGCAGGATAAAATGCGGTTGCTGGGTCACAAGACGGCGCGGGGAAAGGTCGTGTCTTTGCATTGTGTCGCTTTCCCGGCGCGCGGAACAGCGCGGTGGTGGCACCTCGCCGGTCTCGCTGTCGATTAGTCGTGCCGACATTGCTGTTTAACTGGACTTCACGACGGAAACGGTGGCCGCACATTCACCAACCTGAAAGGGTCGGATGTGAGCCGGTTGCTGCCTGGCAATATGGTGTAGCTGGTCGACGTTGAGGCATTGTTGGACTTGGCGGAAGGCGCCTAGGACGCCGTATAGTATTGCTGCAGCGCAACAGTTGCATTAAATAGCTCTCGCAATCGGCGTACGACGGGAAATCGGGGAGTTTCATTAATAATGGGTGAGACAGGGCCCATTGTCGCCAGAACGGTTGCCGCAATGCGGGAACACGTCGCCTTTTGGAAGGCTGAAGGCAATCTCGTAGCCGTTGTTCCGACCATGGGGGCATTGCACGACGGGCACCTCGCATTGGTCAGGGCGGCTCAGCGTGATTGCCGCCGCGTGATCGTGACCATCTTTGTAAATCCGACACAGTTTGCGGCGGAGGAAGATCTTGACGCTTATCCGCGCTGCGAGGCGGCGGATTTAGCAAAGCTGCAGGCGCTCGGCGCCGACCTTGCGTTCCTGCCAGATGGCGACCAGATGTACCCTGACGGTTTCGCCACCAATGTGCGAGTTGAAGGATTGACCGAAGTCCTGTGCGGCCTTGGGCGCCCCGTTCATTTTGGTGGTGTTGCGACGGTGGTGAACAAATTGTTCAATCAGTCCCAAGCGGATCGCGCCTATTTCGGTGAAAAGGACTACCAGCAATTCCTTATCGTGCGGCGGATGGCGCGCGATTTGGACAT
>CAXGSZ010000367.1:0-3580 GCA_964012455.1 uncultured Alphaproteobacteria bacterium | reverse complement strand
ATGGGCACGGCGGGGCGCACCCGTCGAAATGCTGGATCGAAGCACCGCAGCGGAGAAGACTGGGACAAAAATTTATCACGGCGCCATGCTCGACCATCGTTCCGGGACGATTCAACCGCTCGCCTATGTCCGAGGACTGGCTTCAGCAGCACTAAAATCAGGGGCCAAACTCTTTACCCAGTCACCGGCAACGGCAATTTCGCATGACAGGGGAAAATGGACCGTAAAGACGCCGGGCGGCGAGGTCAGAGCGAACCGGCTATTCGTCGCGACTGGCGGATATGGGGAAGGTGCGGAACAAGCACGTCATTCGACCGTTCCATATTTTTATTTCCAGTGCGCAACAAAGCCTTTGAGTCATCATATTCTGCCGAAGATTCTCCCCGATAAAAACGGCACGTGGGACACTCATCCCGTACTGAAATCCTTCCGGCTCGACGCCGAAGGTCGTCTCATTTTCGGCAGTATTGGCCGCTTCGACGGCGGCGGAAACCTTCATAAGGGCTGGGCCAGCCGCAAAATGCGGGGAATGTTCCCGCAGGTGCCCGAGGAATCGTGGAGCGAAGCGTGGTTTGGCCGGATCGCCATGACCAATGATCACCTACCGCGTCTCAAGGAAATCGGGCCTGAGGGATTCGCGATTTATGGTTACAACGGCCGGGGTATTGGACCGGGCACTGTATTCGGTCGGGCGGTCGCAGACTATTTCAAATCTGGCGACCGGGCCGCGCTCCCCTTCCCGCTTACACCCGACGCTCATGAATCCTTTGTCGGTATCAGGGGCGGCGTCATCGAAATGGGTGCCCGCGCCTTTCACACCATCGACGGCTGGCTCTGAGCGTCACCAGTCCTGCGTATCGTAGGTAAAGCGGAAGCCCTCTTCCTGCGGCGCGAATCCACCGCAAGACGGCAGCGGAAAATGCATCATGCAGACGAGCGTGTCCGTTTCTGCATAGATATCCATGAACTTACGGCGGGTGTCGACCGCCATCGGCGGGTCAAAGTCGGGCCGCGCGCGCCATTCCGGATGCACGCATTGCACCGGGCAATGCATCAAATCTCCGCCGACTACGGCTCCGGCCCTGTTTGACTGGAATCGGACCGCGAAGTGATCCGGCGTATGTCCCGGTGTCGGTTCGAGCCAGACTTCGTCGTCAAGTGCATAGTCGCTCGAGATCAATTCGGCCTGTCCGGATTCCACAACGGGAAGCACACTATCGATCAGCGACAGCGATGCAGCGGGGTCTTCTTGCGCTTTGAAAACTTCTAATTCCGTTTTTGACATCAGATACTTGGCATTCGGAAACGTCGGAACCCATCGACCATCGACGAGCTTCGTGTTCCAGCCGACATGATCATGATGCAAGTGGGTACACATGACGTAGTCGATGTCTTCTGGCTGGAGGCCCACCGCCGCCAGGCTTTGCATATAGGTGTCGTCCGTCTTCAAGTGCCAGCCTTCGCGGTGCGGCCGGTATTTGTCATTGCCGACACAAGTATCGATCAAAATCGTATGATGCGACGTCCGAACAACGTAACTCTGGACCGGTAGGACGATTTCCGTGCCTTCCGGATTTAGCGCTTTTTCTGCAATCAGCCAAGCCTTGTAAGGTTCCCAGTCCGCTGCCGGCGTATCTGGAAAAAAATCGCCGGTCGGCACCCGCAGAAATAACTCATGCACACGCGATATTTGCAAATCCCCTACCATGCGGTTCTTCATCGCTCACACTCCCCATTTCTGCGCCTGTCCCATAGGATGCTCAAACGCAATCATATGAAGGAAGCATAGCCGTCTTACGCTAACCAGCAATCCCAAGCAGGTCATCCTCGTTCCAGGTGCCGATGCCCTGACATTTGAAGAAGACAGCGCCGAAGCCGAACGGCGGGACATCGTCGTCCGGGAATTTACTTTACCCCCGTGTTCCGGTCATCCGATCGACGACCGAAAGGCCCATTTCGACGCCGCTGGTGCGATTATAGCTGGCATTGCGGCTGAATTGCGGGATTAAAGACCAGAAGCGGCAATCGGATGCAACAACGGAGGCGGTCAGTTGGCCTGGGCTCTCGCGACGACCGTAGCGCTTGACGCTGTGGTCCTTGTCGGCGCCATTCCGGAAATCAGCCTCTATCGGAAAGAAAGTGACAGTCCCTCCGCCGCAAAATTCCAGGCCTTCCCTAGCAACGAAGCGGAACACGCACGGATTGATGAAATGAATCCCCTCGATATTGTTTCGTCTTCGCAACTATGACGGAAAACCAACTGTTTATTGCAGTTCGGCCTAAGCGATCCCTATATCGACGGTACTGCGACAATCGCCGTGGAAACGCTCGCCACGAATCATCGTGTCGAATGGCTGGACGAAGACCACGCAATGGTGTCGCCGCAATGGCTCGAACAGCGTTGGGCATTCATTGAAGCGGCATTGATGCCCGAATGAAGCGATAAAGTCGCATCAAACGGCGAAAAAAACCGTTTCGTCATCACCGCCGACTTGAACGTCGAAACAATAGACGATGCCTTTCTTCGTCTTCTTGCGCCGCGCGATCAATGTATCGCGGCGGGCGGAGTTGACAGTAGAGAGCACGGGATCGATCTCGTTAGCTTCTTCCTCATCCGAAAAATAGAGGCGCGTGAAGAGATGAATATCTGTGGCTGCTGCAAACAAAGTCAGATTTATATGCGGCGCTTGCGGCGCATTACCCGTGCTCGGAACACTGCCTGGCTTAATTGTTTCGAATTCGAACTTGCCTTTGCTGCCGGAGGACACTCGGCCGAACCCACTGAATTTTCTATCTAGTTGGGCCTCATCTCGGTCATCCACCGGCGAATTATAGCGTCCGGCGGCATTTGCCTGCCAAATTTCTAGCATTGCGGCACGAAGCGGCTTGCCATCGGCATCCAAAATGCGCCCTTCGACACGAATGCGTTCGCCCTCCGTCTTTTTTCCGGCTAGCTTGTTGTCCGTAATTCCCGACTTGCCGTGGCCTTCAGGCGTCAAAATGTGATGGAAAAACGGCCCGATGGTATTCGATGCTGTTTGTTTCGGTATCGTTACTTCTCCATCGGCGTGGCGTCGCGTCCACGAAGTACGATATCGAAGTTATACCCCGCAGCATAGCCCATTATTGAATGCTCCGGCGCGTATTTCACGATTAGTCGCTCCCGTGCAGCCTTGTTCGTGACCGCCTGGAAGACAAAATCATCATCCTGCAGAGGATCGCCTGGAAAATAACATTGTGTAATCAGACGCTGTGCGAAGCTGCCGCCGATGATCGAATAGTGAATATGCGCCGGGCGCCAGCGATTGCCGAGACGTGTAATCGGGTAGGCCCCAGGACGTATCGTCGTAAACCGATACTGACCATCTGCATCCGTTACGCAACGACCGGTCCCGTAGAAGTTCGGATCTGCCGGAGCATCGTGCTGATCGCCCTTATGCGCGTAAAGCCCGGCTGCATTCGTTTGCCATATCTCGATCAATGCGCCGGGGACCGGACGATCTGCTTCATCGGTCACGCTACCGGTGAGAATCATGCGTTCGCCAATGGCTTCCTTCCCTTTCTTCGCCGCATTTTTTGT
>CAXGSZ010000366.1:0-3581 GCA_964012455.1 uncultured Alphaproteobacteria bacterium | reverse complement strand
GCGCCGGGCCTCGATGCTGTTAAAACGCGGATCGGCCGCAAGGTCGGGCAGGTCGAGCACGTCACACAAGGCCTGAAAGAATTTTTCGCGCACAACCGAAATGTTGATATAGCCGTCGGCGGCGGTGTACGTGCCCGTAGGCGGCAGAGGGCTGCCCCTCGGCGGCGCGGGATCGACTTCGCGGGCGATTAGTCCCTGCTGTTGGAAAAGCAGCATCGCCTGCATTAGGCTGACATCCAGGCGGCGGCCAACACAATGCACTGTTCGGCCGTAGAGAGCTGTCACCAAGGTTTGGTAGGCAACCAATCCGGTCGTGTAGTCAGGAACAGGAAACTCAATGCGTTTGGGAGCACCGTCACGGTCCGGATTGCTTGTCATCAAGCCCGAGAACGCTTGCAGGATCGCATCGGTCGCTGGACGTTCCGCATAGGGTCCCTGCTGCCCGAACCCCGTGATCGACAGATAGATCAAATTTTCATTTAAAGCCTTAAGTGCGTCATACCCGAGCCCCAGGCGGTCCGCGACGCCAGCGCGGTTGCTCTCCATAAATACGTCGGCATCTCTTACCAACGCACGAACGATTCGCAGGCCCTCATCGGTTTTCAGGTCGGCGACGATCGCCCGCTTGCCGCGGTTGCTGGCAACATAGGCCGCTGTCCGCTCATTTCCGAGGGTCACACCAAGACGCCGCGACCAGTCACCTTCTGGCGGTTCCACCTTGATGACGTCAGCCCCGTTCTGAGCCATCAACATTGCGCAATAGGGACCGGCGAGCCCCTGCGTCAAATCCACGATACGCAACCCTTCAAAGGGATGCTTCGCCTCAGTTCCAGTCATAGATCGAAAGCTCACTCACCGTTTTCTCTTGCGCATTCCTGGCGCGGAACTCGCGCCCCCGCGCCATCTCAAGCGACAAGACATCATCCCAGAAAATCGGCCGTTTGAACCTTGCTTCAATATCAAAGGTTTCTGGATTGCTGTCCCGGACACATTCCTGGAACAGCAATCCAAAGCCCATCAACCCCTGTGCAATCGGCGCCCGCATCCCAATGGCCGCCGCAGCCTCAGGATCATGATGCGCGGCCAAGTGGAGAAATTCATAACTGTAACCGCGGACCATTTCGGGCGTCAGGCTCACCTGGCGCAGCACGTCGAACCCCCCAATCTCCATATTCCTCGGTTTTGGTCCGGAGGCGGCTGGCAGTGGCGCAGCGTCGAGGATCAAGCTCTTGTGGTCGATCTCGACCGGAACGGAGCCGTCCGACGCGCGAAACTGAAACGCCACCTCGATGTATCTGCCGCGCCGGACTGGTCGAATCGCCGTAACCTGCCCTTCGACATTCAGGTCTTCTCCCAACAGTACCGGGCGCACCTGCCGTACCCGTACGCCGATATGCAAACGCTTCGCTCCCAGCGCTTCGCGCGGACGGGCTCCATGCAGGCAGTCATTGGAGAGTACGGAAACGTCGACCATACCCGAGAAAAGGGTTGAATCGATTGCAGCCGCCTTGTGAAAACGGCCCTGGCGTTCGTCGTCAACCACCGTCTGCCAAGCGGCGAAGGAATACCCGACTTGTTCGTGGGCAGGTACGTACATCACATGTCATCCCAACCGAAAAGCCTCAAATCACCTTAAAGAAATCCTGACCCTTATCGTCAGTGACAATGAATGCCGGGAAGTTTTCCACCTCAATGCGCCAGATCGCTTCCATCCCGAGTTCCTCAAATGCGATACACTCGACCTTCTTGATACAGTCGAGCGCCAGACGCGCCGCTGGACCGCCAATTGAACCGAGATAGAAACCACCATTTTTCTGACAGGCCTGACGCACGATATCGGACCGGTTTCCCTTTGCCAGCATGACCATGGACCCGCCGGCTTCCTGGAACTGGTCGACATATGAATCCATACGCCCCGCCGTCGTTGGGCCGAAGGAACCGGAAGCATAGCCCTCGGGTGTCTTGGCAGGTCCCGCGTAATAGATGGGATGATCCTTGAAATATTGCGGCAACGGTTCGCCGCGTTCCAGTCCTCCCCGCAGGCGGGCATGGGCGATATCACGGGCCACCACGATCGGTCCGGTCAGCGACAGCCGGGTCTTTATCGGGTACCGCGTGAGCGTGCCAAGGATATCCGACATTGGCCGGTTAAGATCGATCTCGACCACGTCACCGCTAAGTTCGTCATCTGTAATATCAGGCAAGTATTGTGCGGGATTACGTTCCAGCTGCTCGAGAAAAATTCCTTCCTTACTGATCTTCCCGACAATCTGACGGTCCGCGGAACACGACACGCCAAGGCCGATCGGCAGGCTGGCGCCGTGACGTGGCAAACGAATGACGCGAACGTCGTGGCAGAAATACTTGCCACCAAACTGCGCGCCTATGCCCATTTGCCGCGTCAGGTCGAGTATCTCCTGTTCCATTTCGAAGTCGCGGAATGCCTGTCCCAGCTCGCCTCCCTGCGACGGCAAAGAATCGAGATACCGAGCGGATGCCAGCTTGACTGTTTTCATATTGAATTCGGCTGACGTACCCCCGATGACGATCGCGAGATGGTAGGGCGGACAGGCGGCGGTGCCGAGCGTGCGGATCTTTTCGTCGAGGAAGCTAAGCATCGCCTCCCTATTCAACCGCGCCGGAGTCTCCTGGTAGAGAAAGCTCTTGTTCGCCGATCCGCCACCCTTGGCAAGAAACAGGAATTTATAGGCGTCGCCATCTTCCGCATAGATCTCAATCTGCGCCGGGAGGTTCGTACGAGTGTTGGTCTCCTCGTACATCGACACCGGAGAAACCTGGCTGTAACGCAGGTTCGTCTCCGTATAGGTGCGATGGACACCCCGGGCGAGGGCTGCTTCGTCGCCCCCGCCGGTCCAGACGTTCTGACCCTTCTTTCCCATGATGATTGCGGTGCCGGTATCCTGACACATTGGTAAAATACCGCCCGCGGATATATTCGCGTTCTTCAGCATGTCGTAGGCGACGAACCGGTCATTGTCAGATGCTTCCGGATCGGCGAGGATCCCGCTGAGCTGCTTCAAATGTCCTGGCCTCAGCAAGTGGCTGACATCGTAAAACGCTTCGGATGCGAGCAGGCTCAACCCTTCGCCATCGACCTTCAGAACCTCGGTACCGCCGAAATCAACAGTTTCGACGAATTCATCTGTCAATTTCCGATAAGGAGTATCGTCCGCCCCGAGAGGGAGAAGTTGATGGAATTCAAAAGGCTGTTCGCTCATGGGTATCCGCTCCCGGGCTGGATTTTCTTCGCCATGCGCAGTTTGCCCCGACTAAAAGTCGGAAACCAGTTAGAATCAGACGATGATCAGCCGCGTTTCGAAGGGCGACACCATAAATTATAGTATGCTTCGCCGCCACGCTCGTTGAAGTTCTCTTCGATGACATAAATATCGTCGTTCTCGGCACATAGCTTGCGAACGAAAGCATCTGCGTCCTTCTTTAGGACAGCCCTCGGCAGTGCGTAGGGCAGAACTTGCACGTCGGTAGGCCAGCGCATAATGATTTCATAGCTGTCGCCCGCCCACTTTTCTTTATCGCCACGGCGTTTGACCTTGGCGACC
>CAXGSZ010000365.1:0-3593 GCA_964012455.1 uncultured Alphaproteobacteria bacterium | reverse complement strand
CCGACAAACTGATACACATTTGCCAGATTCGCATGAAACATCGGGACGCCGGGACGCGCGTCAATTGCACGGCGCATTAGTTCTTCGGCAGGCGCAACATTGCCCAACTGGTATTGCAGCAATCCCTTGAAATGTAGTGCCTCGGCGTTGTGCGGGTCGCTGGCCAGAACCTGGTCATAGCCGGCATCCGCATCCTGGAACCGCCCGTCTTCATGAGCTCTCCGCGCCGCGGCGAGGCTCGGCGCCACACTGGTCCGAGCCTTTGCGGCGTTTCGCCTAGCGGCTCTTTCTGCCTGCCGGCGCTGTTGTCGATTCTTAGGCGTTACCACGCCATCTCCAGTATCTCGACGATCTGATCGGGGCCGTCAATCTTGCGGGGGTTGGTCTTGATCCAGCGGTCATGCATGGATGCTTCGGCGATCTCCTGAAATTGATCTTGGCGCACGTCGACATCTCGTAGGCGCGTCGGCATTCCAAGACTGGTTATCAGGTCGCCAACGACCCCGGAAGCCGCTTTGGACGGTCGGTCCAGCGTTTCGCTGATCATCGCCTGCCGATCGGCGTTCACTGAGCTGTTCCAGGAGAGGACGCTCGGCAGCATGACACAAGACGTGTATCCGTGAGGTACCCCTGCAATCCCGCCCAGCATATGTCCGATACCATGGCTTGCGCCTTTGGTCACGCCGGCAGCCCCACCGATCATCGACATCCAGGCACCGACCTGACAATCGAGCCGAGCAGAGAGATCGCCCGGATCTTCCTTACATCGTGATAAGCCGCGGGCGAGCAGCCGCAATGCATGACGCGCCGTGCCCTCCACATAAGGCTGCAAGTGGATCGAACACAGGTCCTCAACGGTATGATCTACGGCCCGCACGCCGGTCGACAGCCATAACCACTCGGGCGTGTGTGTCGTGATCTGCGGGTCAAGGATCACAACCTGAGGGGCGAGCAAGGGGTGGCGGAACATCTGTTTGATGTGACTCCGCGAGTCCGTACATCCGGCACCCGCAGCGAATTCACCGGCGGAGAGCGTGGTGGGAACAAATATCGAGCGCACCGTCGGTGTCGTGACGTCGGGTTGTACAACGGCACCGTCCGGACCGCTGGTCGCCCGCAGGCGATCAATATCTTCATAGTCTTCCACGTCGTTTGCAAGACAAAGACAGACCATCTTGGCCGCGTCGGTCGGTGTGCCGCCACCGATAGTTAGAACAAGATCGGCGCCAAGCTCCCGTGCAGCCGTCGTTGCCTCCAATACGTCCTCGCGCCGCACATGCGGCCGCAGCCGGTCGTAGACACCCGCGATCCGCCCACCCATCTCCGCTTCTAGACGGGACAGGCAATTCGTCTTCCGTACCAAGGTTCCACTCGCCAGAATGAATATCCGGGATACGCCGAGGCGGTCGGCTTCCGCCTTCAGAGCCTCTACGAATGGCTTACCGAAGACTACGCGGTCGATCTCGGGATAAGTAAAGACGCCCTGTCGTTTCATGTTACCCTCTGCAGAAAGCTCAGCGATCGTCGTCGAGGCGTTTGTCATCGAGACGCTTTTCTTCGCGCTCGCGCTCGCATAAATCGGTTTTAACTTCCGATTTCGCTCGGCCATACTTGCGCCGTTTCTCCGCGGCTTTGTCCGTCTTCTCTTGGCGCGCACGACGCTTGCGGAACTGGCGAATATTGACGACGTCACCCATGTCTACTCTGCCGCTTCCCGATCATGCCATTTCCACCGATCCGCAGCTTGGTCATCGGACTGTTTGGCCTCTACCCAATGCTCCCCTAAATTGTCAGTTTCCTCGAGTTTCCAGAACGGCGCCTTCGTCTTGAGCCAATCGATCAGAAAGGCGCACGAGTCGAAAGCGGCTTGGCGGTGGGCGCTCGCCGTGGCGACCAAGACAATCCGGTCGCCCGGCTCAAGACGACCGTACCGGTGCACGATCAAGCTTGCCTCCAACGGCCAACGTTCGTTTGCCTCGGCTTCAATCGCACGCAGCATCTTTTCCGTCATGCCGGGGTAGTGTTCGAGCGTCATAGCCTTGAGTGCGTCGGCACCACCGAGATCCCGCACCAGCCCAACAAAACTAGTCATGCCGCCAATCGCCCAATTTCCTTCGGTCAGAGCAGCGAGCTCTTCACCAACATCGAAATCTTCCGCCTGAACCTTGACCACCATGGCTCAACCTCCCGTCATCGGTGGGAATATGGCAACCTCGTCGCCTTGTCCCACAGGGGCATTAAGCTCGGCAAATTCCTGATTGACCGCGACGCGAAGCGACCCAAAATCTGACAGGGCGTCGGCAAATTTTTCATTCCGTTCCTTAAGCCATTCAATGAGGCTGGCGACATCGGACACATCTTCGGGCACGACAACGTTCTCCGAATCGATTCCAGTTTTTTGCCTCAGCCACGCGAAATATAGAATCTTCATGCAAGGACCTCGCTAAAGGGCAAGAACTCGACCAAGCTACCGGCATCAAGTTGCGTCATGTCTTCGGGCAGCGCCACCAGCCCGTCGGCGCCGACGAGGGATGACAAAATGCCTGCCCCGCTCGAACCATGTTTTTTGGCACGCCGAATACCGTCCAATCCAAGTTCGAGGCGGGCGCGAACGAACTCTCGACGATCTTTCTTCTTCCTGTAATCGAAGTCCGCCGGGACCCGATAGACGATCGGCGCAATCTCAGCGGCACCGCCGAGGCGCAAGATCAACGGCCGCCCAATCAAGACGAACGTGACGATTGCAGCCGCGGGATTTCCAGGCAACCCTATAAAGGCCGCCGATCGATCGCCTACCTGTATCTGACCGAGCGATACCGGTCGACCCGGTTTGATCGCCAGGCGCCAGAAATGCAGCGCCCCGTTCGCGGAGACAGCCTGACCGACGTGGTCTTCCTCACCAACCGACATGCCGCCGCTCGTCAGCAAGACGTCATGCGTTTCGGCCGCCGCGCGGATCGCGGAGGCGATTTCCTCCGGCCTGTCCGGCAGAATGCCAAGGTCATCGACCGCGCAACCGAGCCGCTCGAGCGCCGTGATGATGGTAAACCGGTTTGAATCGTAGATCTTGCCTGGTGGCAGTTCACCTCCCGGCTCTTCAACCTCGTCACCCGTTGAAAATACCGCGGCGGAAACCCGCTGATAAACCCTGAGCGCCGTCCGCCCCACCGCCGCTGCCAGGCCGATTTCTTGCGGCCGCAACCGTGTGCCCCGTGTAAGGATGACCTGTCCCGCAGTCACGTCCTCACCGGCCGCGCGTCGGTTCGCACCCCGTTTGATACCGGGCGGAATCGTGACGCGGCTGTCCTCCTCTGCGCAATCCTCCTGCATCAGGACGGTATCGAGACCTTCCGGCATTGGCGCGCCCGTAAAGATACGGACAGCCTCGCCCTGACGCACGGTCAGATCCATAGGGTGGCCCGCGGCCGCTCGGCCCGCAACAGGCAAGGCACTCGGGCCGTCGTCCGCAAGGTCGTCAAAGAACACGGCATAGCCGTCAACCGCGGAGTTGTCGTGTGGCGGCACATTGACCGAAGACGTCACGTCTTCAGCCAGTATCCGGCCGATCGCCGCGCGAAGGGAGACGGACTCCT
>CAXGSZ010000364.1:0-3594 GCA_964012455.1 uncultured Alphaproteobacteria bacterium | reverse complement strand
GCCAGGATATACAGAGCAGCGTCGCCGTCGCCAAAGCGATGGCCGGAGACCCCAGTACATAAAAGGAAACCCGAGCAGTCTCGATCGCCGGGGCAATGCCTATGGCAGTGATGTGCGGCACCGCGAGCTTCTGCACGATAACCGCGGCGATAAGCATTCCGTAGGGACGTATTTCCGGCGTGGTGAGCGCTCGTAAAAAGGGCCCTCGTGACGGTGAGAACAGAAGCGAATACAAGACCACGGCGATACCGCCGCCGACGCCCGCTACCTCAACCCCAATCCAATGAGACGTTAGGGCGATCCCCAGGATTAAAGCGATCCCCGCACCCACTGCATATAGAACGTCTTTCAGGTCGGAGGGCAGAACCGCTAGCAAACAGAATAACGGCAGCATAAACGCAATCGGTCCACTCGTCTTGAGGATTTCGGCGGCGAGAGTTGTCTGAGGTAGTCCGGCGATTTCAGCCCCCAACAAGGCCGCGATCGACAACGCCCCCCAGGACATCAGGCTCATCCCGAGCAGGGCGAGAAAGAACGCCCTGCCTCGGCTCGTGATGCGCAGCAACAATGGCACCGTCACCAGCATCGAGACACCATAACCAGTAAGCGACTCCATCAACACGCCGATGCCCGCGGCTATCAGAATTGCCGCGCGGGGAGGTGCCAGGCTTAACGTTTCGATGGCATCTCCGAGAGCGCCCAGGCTACCACCACGGCTAATGGTTTCGACGAACAGCAGTCCCAAAAAGATCACCACCCCCACCAGCAATTCGAGGATCAGTGCATCCAATAACGCGCGGTTGAGTTGTTCGATCTGAAGGGGCGAGAAAACGCCGGAAGCCCAGATCACAAGTGCACAGACAAAGGCCAGAATAGCCGAAGTCAGACCGCTCCACCGCATTACCACTACGGCAACGGCCACAAGCGCACAGGGGACTAGAGCAAGCAATGCGATCATGCGAGATGCTCTAACGCCACATAATCGTATATCGGCAAGCGCAATAGCACTTCAGTCAAGATTTTCAGCGCTCGGGCCCGCAAGAAATTCTCCCATCCCGCCGCTCGCTAGCGAGGTAAATAAGTACCGACCGTATCCTTTAGCGCACGCTCATACGCCAGGATTGCTATCGCAAGGTCGCCGATTGCCAATCCACGAAAGACGAACGCAATACGCTCTCGGTCGTTCCGTCGCCCGGACGCACGGCCCGTGACCAGATCTTGCAGATCTTCAGCGATGAGTTCGGCAGGAATCATCTGCGGCGACATTTCATCTTCCTGGACGGCATCCTCAATGATAATGCAATCAAATTGCCCAAGAGTTTTCTGGCGCCAAGTCCTTGCGAGGTCGATGAGGTTCACGTGAGCGCCTGACTTGACCCACGGCGTCTCCAAAAATGGCTCAAGGCCGCGTGACATCGGCACCGACGAAACGACTATATCGGCGCCTTCAATTGCCTGCCTGGTGTCGATGTGGTCCGTCACCGTCAACCTGAGTGCTTCAGCATTTTTGCATAGTGCCAAACGATTAACTTCTCCTCGCCCAAACACCCGGACGTCTCGAAGAAGAAACAGATCGAGAAAAGCGTCGAGATGGCTACGTGCCTGCGCACCGGTGCCGACGAAGGCGATCGATGTGGAGTCCGCGCAGGCAAATTGCTTCGCCGACAATTACGGCACCACAAGCGCCCGAGAGCGGCGTGCCGTCTATCTTCTGCATCATGAGCTAGAGTTTCTCGACCGCACTATACGGTTCCACATTGCGCCCCCCATAACGCCGTACACGGATATTCGCCTGCTCACCGTGGCCCGCAAACCCTTCGAGCGCACATAGACGCGAACAATATTCGCCGACTTTGGCGGACGCCTCGTCGGTTAGCACTTTCTGATAGGTACAGGTCTTCATAAATTTGCCGACCCAGAGGCCACCCGTGTATCGCGCGGCCCTCTTCGTTGGGAGCGTATGATTCGTCCCGATCGTTTTGTCACCGTACGAGACATTCGTCCTGGGCCCAAGGAACAAAGCGCCGTAGTTGGTCATATTCTCGCTGAAATAATCCGGGTCTTCGGTCATTACCTGAACATGCTCATAGGCGAGACGGTCGGCCTCCTCGACCATCTCGTCCAACGTCTCGCAGACAATCACCGAACCGTATTCCCTCCAAGATTCGTGAGCGATATCCGCCGTCGGCAAGACGTTAAGCTGGCGCTCGACCTCGACCATCGTTTCTTCCGCCAGTTTGCGGGAATTCGTGAGGAGCGCCGCTGGTGATGTTGGCCCATGTTCCGCCTGCCCGAGAAGATCGACCGCGCAGAGTTCCGCATCGACACTTTCGTCCGCGATGATCAGGGTCTCAGTCGGTCCAGCGAAAAGATCGATCCCGACCCGGCCGAACAACTGCCGCTTGGCCTCCGCGACAAACATGTTGCCAGGGCCAACAAGCATATCGACCCCTGCTATGGATTCCGTCCCAAGCGCCATTGCACCGACGGCCTGCACTCCACCAAGCACAAGGATTTCATCCGCGCCGCCCATCTGCATGGCAGCGACAATCGCGGGATGGGGCTCGCCGTCCTGCGGCGGCGCGGAAGCCAGGATCCGTTTGACACCTGCGACCGACGCGGTCAGCACACTCATGTGGGCCGAGGCGACCATCGGATACTTGCCGCCAGGCACATAACACCCAACGGAGTTCACCGGAATATTGCGGTGGCCCAAAATCACGCCCGGCATTGTTTCAACTTCGAGATCCTGAAAGCATTCCTTTTGTCTCTCAGCGAAATTCCGGATTTGAGCCTGCGCGAACTGAATATCCTCGATATCAGTTTGCGCAACTTTACCCATGGCCGTACGAATTTCGTCCTCACTCAGGCGGAAACGCTCAGGCACGTATCCGTCGAATTTTTCCGACAGTTCGCGAACCGCGGTGTCACCCCGTTTTTCGATATCCGCCAGAATATCTTCGACGATTCCCCGAACTTTGGCGTCCGCCTCGGCCACGTCGGCATCGCTCTTGCCTTGTTTCAGATAGGTAATCATCGAACTCTCCGTTGATAACGCAACTTATTGCACCGTTTGTAGGTCTTCGATGGCTTCTCCGGCAAGGTCTGTCGCAATTCTATTACTTTCCGTCACAGAGCTCGGTCCGTAAGCTCAGCCGGTATGAAGTCTTCGATACGAAATAGCGGCCTGATCATCTTAGGTCTCGCAATTACGACCGCAATTCTCGGTTATTTGTGGCTGCAAACGTCTCTGCCTCAAACAACCGGTTCGAAAATCGTGCCCGGTATTAGCGCTCCGACCGAGATTATACGAGATGAAAATGGCGTCCCCCACATATTCGCCAATACCGAAGGTGACGCTGCCTTCGCTCTTGGTTTCGCACATGCGCAGGACAGACTATGGCAAATGGAGTTTACGCGTCGCGTCGGCGCGGGACGTCTGTCCGAGGTTATCGGCCGAGAAACGCTCGAAACCGATAAGTTCTTAAGGACCCTCGGTCTCTACCGAATCGCCGAGCAACAAGCTGAGCGACTTACACCCGGCCCCAAGAAACTGGTGAATGCCTACGTTTCAGGTGTGAATGCATTTCTAGA
>CAXGSZ010000363.1:0-3601 GCA_964012455.1 uncultured Alphaproteobacteria bacterium | reverse complement strand
AGGAAAGGCAACATCGCCAGAAGAAGCGGCGCGTCCCAGCATCATTGGCAGATAGAACGGGCAGAGACAGGCCGACCAGAGATAAAAGAAAATCGCGAATACGGAGGACCGTAGGACTGTCACCGGAACACCTCAGCCGATCGCTTGCCCGACGAGATGCCTAATTCGCGCGACCATATACTTCGAATACTCGACAAAGATGAGGCCCGCAGTTCCTGGCCAGCGCCACCACGCGTCGAGTTTGACTTGTGACGGGAAAACAGGATGCGTGATGATTTGGACGTCCGGCATGGTGTTGCGAAACTCTATCAGACTGCGTGGCATGTGATACGCCGCGGTGACTAGGCGCATGCTACGATATCCGTGGTTCGCCATCCAGGCTGAGGTTTCGGCGGCGTTGCCCGCAGTATCATCTGCTTCATGACCAAGGGATATGCAGCATTCGGCGGCGTCCGGCGATTGCCGCGCAATCCGCAGGAGTTGCTGGACATCGACGCCGCGGTGTACGCCGGAGACGAAAAGCCGGTCGGCAAGGCCCTCCTGCAGCAGGGTCAATCCGGTCATCAGGCGCAGGCTTCCGCCGGTCAATACGACGATTGCATCGGTTGCCGTCGTGTTGTCATCAACGTCATCCGGCAATTCCATCAGGAAAGCGAGCAGTCCGGCGCTCCAGGACAGGATCAGCGTGATCGTCAGCGCGAAAAAGAGACACCTGTGTCGTTGCGACTGGCGCGTCATGTCACTGTCTCAGCCCATACGCCGCAGGGCGTGCAGGATTGTCAACCGGGCAGTGAACATCGCGCCATACGCTTCCGCTGCGGGCAACAGCGCCAAGACCGGCCAATGCCAGTATGCGAGCGCTGCAGGCGGCAGCAGACTGGCATCCAGGTCCCCTGTCAGCTGGACGATTCCGATCAGTGTTGTGAGCGCGCAAGCGGTTCCGCCGACACTGCCTTTGAGAGCGAGGTGGAACGCGTGTTTTTGAAATTGCTCAGCGATGTAAGTATCTTGCGCGCCAATTAGATGTAGCAGCTCGACAATCTCATGATGTACGGCCAGCACGCTTCGGGTGGTCAAGATGATGGCGGCGAGCGCTACGGCAAAAATCAGCAGGATGACGACGATCGCTACAGCCTCGATAGACCGGAAGAGCAGGAGCATCGTGTTTCGCCATTTCTCGTGGGTCTCAAGAGAGGCGCCGGGCACCGCGTTCTCCAGACGCTCTGCAAGGGCGATAAAATCGATCTCCGCACCCGGCTTGAGCTGGACGTCGATGACCCGTGGCAATGGTAGGTCGGCCGTTGCCGGGGCGCTTCCAAGCCACGGCTCCAACATCTTGCCAATCTCCGCCATCGTGATCGGGCGTGCGCTATCGACTCCGTCGGTCTTAAGCAATACTCGGACAGCGGCTACAATCTTCGCGTCGGTCGTCTGTGATGCGTCGGCCTCTGCAGCCGGCACTTGAACGGTGAGGGATCCTTCGAGGCCTTCGCTCCATTCTCGTGCGACATTCGACAATGTCAGAGCGGCTGTGAGTGCCAACGCCGCCAAATACGCCATCACGCCAACGATCCAGGGAACCAGGCGGGTTGTCGAATCGTCCGAGAGTGGCAGGTCGGTTCGTTGTGTCATATCAGTTATCGCGGGCGGGAGGGCGTGTGTCCAGGCGGCCACCTTCGAGATGTAGTTGCGGATGCTGAAAGCGGTTCACCAAATATTCGTTGTGGGTAGCGATTATTACCGTTGTCCCCATGCGGTTGAGCTCTTCGAACAAATAAAGGAGACGTACCGCGATCATTTCATCGACGTTTCCGGTGGGCTCATCGGCGAGCAACAGCCGGGGGCGGGCAATAACCGCGCGTGCAATAGCGACGCGCTGTTGTTGACCGCCGGAGAGTGTTGGCGGGCGCGCTTCGAGATGATCCGCGAGGCCGACCCAACCAAGCAGTTCGGTGACGTGTTTTTGGATCATGCTTTCCGCCGCGCCGGAGACGCGCAAGGGCAGGGCTACGTTGTCAAAAGTGGAGAGATGATCGATCAAACGGAAGTTCTGGAAAACGACGCCGATCTGCCGGCGCACCGCAGGGAGTTCATCCGTGGTGTAGGAAGCGGCGTTTCGGTCGAACAGGCGGATGAGCCCGCGACTGGGTCTGAGGGCGAGGTACATCAGCCTCAGAAGGGAAGATTTCCCGGCGCCACTGGGTCCGGTGACGAAATGGAACGAGCTGTCCGGCAGGTCGAATGTGATGTCGCTGAGGACTTCCGGACCGGTACCGTAACGGACGCCGACATTTTCAAATTGAACCACGCCGCTCGAGCTCTCCGGGTTGGCGGGACTAGATGAGACCAATTTAGAAGGGTGTGAGCCCACCAGTATTGATTCTGGTTGAGGACCAGCTGTCTTGCAAGTAGATCGAACTCCTTCTAGATTTCAGGCACGCTTAAGAATTAATCACCCGAGCGGAAGCGGCGATGAATCTCACCTGTCCAAATTGCGGTGCCCGTTTTAAGATCAGGGAAGGTGCACTTGGCTCAAAGGGCCGGAAGGTCAAATGCGGTAAATGTGAACACCGCTGGTTTGCGATGCCAGAGGAGGCCGCGGCTGTGCCCGCAGCGCTTGCCCCGGCACCTGCGGGCGCGCCAGCCGATCCGACCGAGGATTTCGCTCCTCCGCCCCCACCGGTTGCCGATCCGACCGAGGCGTCGCCCTCACCGCTACCTCTGGATGCACAAGCTGCTAAAGAGGATGATTTTAGTGAGGTCGACGCAGATGCCGGCGGTGTGCCGGACGAGATGCTTTCGGATCCGCCGCCGATTCCCCCGGAATCGAGTTTCGTACCTCGGGAACGGGCGCCTGAACCCAAGCGCGGCGGGATGCTGAAATACTGGGTGTTGCTGCTGCTGTTGCTGATTGGCGGATCAAGTGCTGCGTTCGTTTGGCGCGATACCGTGGTGCATCATTTTCCGGTAGCCAATAAGGTCTTCATGATGGCCGGATTCCCGGCGGACACTCTAGGATACGGATTGAAAATCTACGAGCCGAAGATGTTCCTCGATGTGAAGGGTAAAAAACGTATTCTCGGCGTTACCGGTCAGATCATGAATGAGACCGGAAAGGTGATCAAGATACCGCTACTGAAGGCTGTCTTAATCGGCGCCAAAGGCGAGGATATTACCAGCTGGACCTTTGATGCGAAGGAAGCGCAGATCTTGCCCGGTGAAAAGGTCGATTACGAAACGACGACGGAAAACCCGCCGCGCGGCGCGACCGGTCTTCACATTACCTTTACCCGCGCGGACGAGGAAGCGATGGGCGACAAGATAGCGCCCAAGAAAAAAGCGCAATAGTTCGCTGAGTTAAAACTCTCTGAGCAAGCGATCGATATAATCGCGTTCGACCTCTGGGCGTTGGCGATGTCCGGCACGACGGCGTAACTCGTCACGGATCTCACGGGCCCGCTGTAAATCGTCTCCATCGTCGATGCCCACGTCCCGGGCGTTCATACCGCCGCTGCCGTCCAGCGTACGTCCAAACGGGTCCTTTCGCTGATCGGTTTCGTTAGGCCTCTGTCCGATACCTTGATCGAGCTGTTTCATCAAG
>CAXGSZ010000362.1:0-3602 GCA_964012455.1 uncultured Alphaproteobacteria bacterium | reverse complement strand
AGGTTGCCTGCAAGGCCGAGTGCTGTCGTGCTGTTCGTCTGTTGTGCAGAGGCGAAGGAATTGTAGTCGCTCGAATTGTCTTCCTGGACGATCAGGTCGTTCATGCCAAAGAAATGTGAGAAATTCCGAGTTTCACCTTCGACGATCGTGTAAGAGCTCGTGCTGTTTGCGATCGCGATCCCATTGGCCGTGCTATCTGCACTGATAACCAGTTTCCCGTTGCTGTCTATCGATGCACTGGCATTGGTCATTGCATCTATGGCTGTGACGACTTCGCCCACGGTATCAACGCTAGTGGCGCTAAGGTTCGCAATATTCAGTGTCTCGACGACAGCGCCCGTGGTCCGATTGATCACGACGATGTCGACTGCACCGGTTCCGGAAACGAGGTCACCTGATGCGAATGTCTGTGAGCCAGTCAGGCTGTTCGGGGGTGGAGATGCCGTTCCATCGTTATGTGCGGCGTTGAGCTGTACTGTCAGTTTTTGAACGAGCGTATCAAGCTCTGACTGTAGATTTGGTAACACAGTGTCGCGAAGGTCGACGAGACCCTTCAGACGGCCGGTCGTAATTTCCGTCGTAATATCGTTGGTGCCGCTACTTGTGTCCGGCGTGCCTAGGAAGATGCCGGTAATGCCGCCAGGATATCCTGAATCTGTTGGTGCAAGGTAACCAAGAGTGGCACTCATCTGCACAGCAGACACGTGCGTGACGGTCTCGACGACAGCGCCACTGATCAGGTTGCGGCCGGTATTGGTCAGAAGTGTCAGCAAACTGTTTGAATCTTCAATTATTCGTAGATCCATTTGCTCGGCGAGCTTGTTTACTGCGCGGTCGCGCTCATCGCGTTCTTCGCCGCTCGGTTGATTGAGGTTTTCGGCCCGCGAGACACGGGTGTTAAGGTCGCTGATGATATTTAGCTGGGTCTGAATATCGGTCGCGGCGCGGCTGATTTCCTGATCTGCCCGGAGACGCAAATTTTGGACGGAGTCGGTAAGGTCTTGAACCTCGAGAACGGCCTTACGTAGCTCGTTGACGGCATTGAAGGCAGACGCGTTCGATTCCGGTGTGGTCGCAAAGGCTTCGAGTGTGTCGCGGACAGTAGAGAGCGCGTTTGTAAGCGAGCGGTCGTTTTCGGGTGAACTGAACAGTGATTCAATCTGGCTTAGGAATTCTTCACGAACGTCGAGGTTGCCGATAATCGCCTGTTGGTCGCGTATTTCCTTGATTAGGAATTCATCAACGACCCGGTCCACATTAGCGATGTTGACGCCAGCGCCCGTGCCGTTGACGGTACGGGTCGTGAAGGTGACGTCCTTGCGCGAATATCCTTCAGTATTCACATTGGTGATGTTTTGGGATGTGGTCTGCAGGGCGGTCTGGGTCGCTGAGAGGCCGCTAAGTGCCGTTCGGAGCGCGAGGGTCAGTGTCATGTTACGTCCCTCACAACTGCTGGTTTAAGGTCATCGCCGCGACCGACATCTTAGAGCGGCGGTTAGGATAGGGGACCGTTCCGCTCGCGCCGTAGCCGTTCGGTCGTGTCTCCTGACGCGTGGCAAGCTGGGCGATCTTGTGGACCATGCGGGTGTTCATCTCGAGTGCCGCCTTCAGCGCGCGAGCATTGCGCTGGGCGGAGCGATCGAAAGCCTCGCTGGCGTTACGTAAGTGGTCCCGGACCTCCGGCGCCACGGCATTGAAAGTACTAGCGTCCTGGATTGCTTCACGCATCCGCAATTCGTAAAGGCCAGAAAGCGACGTTTTTTCCTGCTGGAGGGCGCCTATTTCCTTGACACGCAGTTCCTGCAAAAGCGCGTTCTCTTGGTCAATCACCGCGGTTAAAGATTCCGTAACATCGATAAGTTCGCGGGTGCGTGCGGTCGGATCCATGGTTTAGCCCCCGTGTATTTCTTGCATTTTGAGCAGCTGTTCGCGTACGGCGTCTGCTATTCCAAACTCGCCTCGCCGGGCGGCTTCCTTTCCGTATTCCTGGACAAGGACCGACCGGAAAACCTTCTCGCCATGGCCGCCTCCGAAAGGGCCATCAGTCTCAACACCGGACATCATCGACTCCATCATCATGGAAACGAAGAAAGCCTCGAAGTCCTGCGCGACGGCGTCAATCTGGGCGCTACTCATTTGGCGGGCCGCCTTCTTCGAGTTGCCCGCGTGATTAGTTGGTGTTTGCGACGCTTGGTAACTTTGAAGAGCTTGGTCGACAAATGAAGTACTATCCATCACAGCACCTCAATGTCAGCTTGCATCGCGCCGGACGCCTTGATGGCTTGCAAGATGGTGATCATGTCGCGCGGCCCGATGCCAAGAGCATTCAAACCGTTGACTAGCTCCTGTAATGTCACACCATTTGGGAGCACGGCAAACTTGCGGTCTTCGCCTTCATCTACCTCCACCGCGGTTCGGTTGACCGTCGTCGTCGTACCTGTATTAGAGAACGGCGCTGGTTGCGAGACCTGCTGGCTCTCTGTAATTCGTATTGTTAGGTTGCCTTGGGCAATGGCGACGGTGCTGATCCGCACATTTTCTCCCATCACGATTATACCGGACTGCTCGTCGATAATTACTTTTGCGATCTGGTCCGGTAGAACCTGTAGCTGTTCGATATCGGTCAACAGGTCGACCAATTCATTCTTGTAGGTCTTCGGTATATCGACGACGACAGTCGCATTATCGGATGCTTTGGCGGTTGGCAGCCCGACGAACGCGTTAATTGCCCTGGCGATGCGACGCGCCGTCGTGAAATCGGGGTTGCGCAGTGAGAGATGGACGCGGTTCAGGTCGCCAAAATTAAAAGGCAGTTCGCGTTCGACAATCGCGCCGTTCGGAATCCGACCGCTGGTCGGAACGCCCTTGATAACGGTTTCCGCGGCGCCAGCAGCGGAAAATCCGCCGACCGCGAGGGTTCCCTGTGCGACGGCGTAGACCTCTCCGTCGGCGCCGAGCATTGGGGTCACCAGGAGGGTCCCGCCGAGGAGGCTCGAGGAATTGCCGAGAGCGGATACCGAGACGTCGATCTTGACGCCCTGGCGGGCGAAAGCGGGCAGTTGACCGGTCACCATTACGGCGGCGACGTTTTTGGCGTCGAGCGAGTTATCGTTGGCGTTGACGCCGAGACGCTCGAGCATGCCGATCAGGCTCTGCTTGGTGAAAACGTTGCTGGAGAGCGAATCGCCCGTTCCATTCAAGCCGACAACCAGGCCATATCCGATTAGGATGTTCTCGCGAACGCCCTCGATATCGACGATATCCTTGATCCGCGACTGCGCCACGACGGTGTTCGTCCAGGCAAGGCAGGCCGCGGCAACGGCCAAGACCGCCGCGGCCTTTCTGACCGGATGGGGCAATTTGGGATAGGTAACTGACTTCTTCATCTCCACCGTATCTCCCGTTAAGAGATTTCCTCGACGTTATTACTGCGAAAGCCGTGCCATCTTTTTGACGCAATAACTAATTGAAAATAATAGGTAATTTTGAATGTTTAAGGGTATGAAATTGACTTCGCGAAAGGGTGGGGCAAGCCGTGCCGAGTGCCTGGAAAAGATTGCCGGGCGGCGGAAATTGGTGGTTTTGCTTAAGTTGTTTCGTCG
>CAXGSZ010000361.1:0-3626 GCA_964012455.1 uncultured Alphaproteobacteria bacterium | reverse complement strand
ACAATATCGCCGGGATTGGTGGCCGCGAGAATAGCGCGGTGCAGCAACGCCTCCGGTTTCTGTGTCGGATGCGCCTTGGCGCCGTCAGCATTTTTTAAACGCTCGGGTCCGGTACAGATCGGCATGACCCAATCGCTTCGCATCTGCAGATCGTCGTTGAGCGCCTTCATGGCCTCATAATTGAAGGTGTACTTCGAATCAGCAGAGCGTGCGCACCAGATTAGGGTCTCATGAGCGTTCGTAAATCGCCTACCTCTAAAGTTCGGCATCGGATTGGTCTTAACCCAGACAACGTCATTCAGGATCCAGTAGCCGAGGTCCTGAAGCATCGCACCGACCCGATAGATATTGTGGTAACTGCCGATCACCCACAGCGTGCCGTCGTCCTTGAGGACGCGTCGACATTCGTCCAGCCATTTCCACGTGAACCGGTCGTACGACATAAAGCCGTCGAATTTGTCCCAATCCTCTTCCACACCGTCGACGCGGCTATCGTTCGGCCGGCGCAATTCCCCGCTCAGTTGCAGGTTGTAGGGCGGGTCCGCGAAGACCATTTCGACAGAGCGGTCCGGCAACGATGCGAGCAATTCCAGCGAATCACCCAGTAAAATTTCGTTTCCCGGAAGTATTCTTGAGTATTCTTTAAAATTTTTCATGTAATCAGAATGATTCAAGTGAATCATCGCGTCAACATGAAGAATTTTCCTAGTAAATTATGTTTTGGTTACATCAATATATTGAGATTAGGGACTCGATATTGACCATATCTAGTGAGAGCTTTTCGGATAGGGGCAAAACTTCGTCGATGCGCCGGTGTCACACCGAGGCGCAAAATAGCCTCGCGGTGCTCTTTCGTGCCGTAGCCCGCATTCCGTTCCCAGCCAAATCCCGGGTAGCGTTCGGCAAGATCCGACATCATCCGGTCGCGGTTCACCTTGGCCACAATGGAGGCCGCAGCGATGGAAAACGAACGACCGTCGCCTTTGACCACGGTCATCACCTTGCAATCGAGATCCGGCGCCCGGTTTCCATCAACGAGAGCAATAGCGGGACAAACCGGCAGCGCGTCCACAGCGCGCCGCATTGCAAGCATCGTCGCATGATGGATGTTCAGCGCATCAATTTCCTCCGGCGTCGCGATTCCGACACCAAGCTGGGCGATCGGCTCAATTTCCGCCAGAAGCGCCTCCCGCAACTTGCTCTTCAACTTCTTCGAATCGTCCAACCGGCAGGACAGACCCGTTGACAGGTCATACGGCAAGATTGCTGCCGCCGCCACCACAGGACCGGCCCAAGGCCCGCGGCCGGCTTCGTCGACACCCGCCACCGGCCCCGTAACGGAACGTTCAAGCGAGAAATCAGGCATCTTCGGATGGGTCTTGGCTGATCCGCGGGGTCTTTGTTATGCGCTTCTGAAACCGCTCGCGAAGATTACGCCGCGCACGAGTGCCTAAGATTTCGGCACGGGTCAATATCCAGTAGACCGTATCATAGAGCACCTTGCTGTTTCGCCGGGTAAACCGCCACTCTCGGAAATAAACGAGACGCAACAACCCGCCGAGAGTGTCCATTCTGGCAGCCGCGCGGTGCTGTACCCGTCGCGCACTGTTCATCCAGAGCGGGCTGGTAACCAGGGACAGGACGGTAACTGCGACGATCAGCCGATGCAAGTCCGTATCGATGATCGCGCTATCGAGAGCGACACCGCCGAGAATGAATCCGAACTCGCCGATCTGTGCGAGAAAAAGCCCGGAGAGAAATGCATGCTGCCATGTCTCACCCATAGCGCGGAAGATTGCCGCGTTGAGCGCGGTCTTGAAGATCGTCACGAACGCCCACAGCAGAAGAACGAGCCCGATATTCTCCCACAGATATTGAAGGTCAACCAGCAGGCCAATCGACAAAAAAAACGTCATCAACAGGATGCTTTCGATCGGTTTTGCAGCATCGAAAAGCTCATGCCGCTGATGACTGCTGCCGACTACTAAGCCGGCCAGGAAGGCGCCGAAAACTGCTGAAATGCCAATCATGCCCGCCACCGCCGCCGCCGCAAAGCACCAAGCTAAGGCAGCCACCGGCCGCAAGTCGAACTTGCCAAGCGCAAGCTTGGCGAAAGGCAGATTGATTTTGCGGTCGCGCGCTAGATAACGGATTAGGACGATCAAAAAGATTACCGCGATGACAATTTCGACGAGCACGAACGCGTTAAATGCGTCACCTGCAAACCCGGCAAGCACGATCATCATCGGCGCCACCGCGAGATCCTGCGCAATCAGCACACCGACGGCAAATCGCCCGGTTCGCTGACGCAGGGCGCCTACATCCTCCATCATCTTCACTGCCACCGCTGTACTGGACAGCGCCAAGACGAATGCGAATAACAAGACATGTATCATCGGCCATCCCAGGGCGTAGCCGAGAAACAACATCGCAACGAGACTGACGAGAATCTGCAGCCCAGTACTGAATACCGCGATCCGCCACATTCGCCGGAAACTCCGGACCGATAGTTCCATACCGATGACATAAAGAAGCATCAGTACGCCGAGTTCGGCCAAGGCAGCAATCTGACCTCGATCGCCCACAAGGCCCAGCCCGGAAGGACCAAGGATTACACCGGCGAGTATGTAGCCGACGATGGCGGGTTGATTGAGCCGGGCCATAGCCATTCCGCATAGAGTTGCGGCGGCCGCGACCAAGGCCAATCCGGTCAGTTCAATGCTGTGTTCCATGCAGGGGCGAGATTAGCACGTATATGTGCCATTCGGTTAGTTAACGGCCAAGGGCTTCGCGTCGACCACAAATTACGCAACAAGAAGAAACACGCAAAGAAGACGAGGTACAAGGACCGGAAAACGAAACAACGCCGAGGTAGCAATGTCACAAGACGGACTCAACATGGAATGGAGCCAGCTCGAAGGGTTCGCTCGGGGAATGCGGACCAAGACGTTTTGGACTACCCCCATTGCGGCGAAGCAAATCATTTTGACAAATCCTACCTTTATCTGCGTGCCGACGGCGGCGGTTGGCGCTCCGCGTTAGACAACACCCAAGATGGTGGAAACTAGGGGATGCTGGACGACCTTGTCGTTGGAGAACCGGGTAATCGCGACACCGTCGGGCGGCACGAAGCGATGCGCAATTTCCGATAAACCAGACTTTCCAGGCAACCCGTCGGTCTGGCCGGGATTACCCGTCACTACCATCGTCGAATTCCAGCCGAACCGCGTAAGCAACATCTTTACCTGCCCCAAGGTGCAATTCTGCACCTCGTCAATTACCAAGAACGACCTGTTCAAGGTTCTGCCCCGCATACAGCCAACCGGCGCGATCTTGATCGTCCGGTCTGCAATCAATTTTCCGAGCTCTTTGTCCCCGAGTCGCTCGGTCAGGGCATCGAAAAGCGACCTCAGATACGACGACATTTATTCTTACAGGCCACCCGGCGGATACCCAATCGATTCGCCCAATTCCACTGCCAGGCGGGTCAGGGTAATTCGCTGCACATCGCCCGCTTTCAGCGCTTCCACGGCCGTGGCAATTGAGAAATAGATCTTCCCCGTCCCAATTAGGCCGAAAGCCAGCACCAGGTGAAAGCCATCGATTGCTTCGATAAACTGGCGCTG
>CAXGSZ010000360.1:0-3628 GCA_964012455.1 uncultured Alphaproteobacteria bacterium | reverse complement strand
ATTGCAAGCAATCCCGCGGAAAACCTCTCAAGATATCGATCGATGACAGGCAGCAAGCTGGCATTGACACTGGCGCTGGAGAAGCGCTCAAACTCACGAAATTCGCGCAGCACATCTGTCGACGTGCAGACGAATACCTCAGGCCATATCTCGCGAACGATCAACAGCGCTGCCTTTTCATGCGCCGGGTTCGCATAGGCATGCATGAAGCAAATTGCGATCGCCTCGACCCCGGACTCGCGGAGTTTAGAGACAGCTGTGCGAATGCTGTCTTCGTCCAGCGGCGTTACTTCCAGGCCTGTTTCGCTCAAACGACCCAGTACTTCGTGGATACAATCCCTTGTGACGGGCGGCTCCGGCTTGGAAACATCGAGATTATAGAATGCGGGACGGCGTTGGCGGCCAATTTCCAAGATATCGCGAAAACCCGTTGTCGTAAGCATGCCCGTCTTCGCATGCCGCCGCTGCAATACCGCATTCGTCGCGAGCGTCGTCCCGTGAACCAACAATTCAACTGTATCGGCTGGCTGCCCCGTCTCGTCCAGTAAAGCTGCAATGCCGTCTAATATTCCGTGCGCGGGATCGTCCGGGGTGGTCGGCAGTTTATGAACGGAGAAGGCGCCGGCCGTTCGATCCAGCATTACGACATCAGTGAAAGTGCCGCCCGTATCGACACCGATTGCGAGGTTTGTCACGCCGACTTAAGGGTCGCTGCCAAGCCGCCCAATTTCGGTTTGCTCAACGATCTCATCAGTTCGCCGTGGTTGTCCAATCCCGGATCGATACCGAGGGTATCGAACACCTTCCAGAACGACGCTTGATTGGCGCTAAACACCGGCTTTCCAAGATCCTTCTCCAAAAGGTCGACAACCTCCAGTGCGCGCACTTGCGTGCAAGCCAAGAAGACAGCGTCGGCCTCATCGGTTACCGTCTCCCTGACCTTTTGATAGACGTCGGTTGGCTGAATCCGGGCGTGATCGAACATATCGAGCATATCGAATGTACCGAGGTTATTGACCGCGATGCCTCCGCTCTCCAGATAGCGGCGCAAACGCTCGTTCGTGGTCTCAACATAGGGTGTCACGACGTCCACCTTACGCACATTGTTACGCTGCAATGCTTCGGCCATCGCCCCGCTCGTGGAGATCGCCGGCACGCCGGCTATATCTGACAGTTCCTTCTGAAACGCGGCATTCCAGGCCGACCCCTGATAGAAACTCGCACTGGTGCAGCCGAATAGAACGACCTGCGGCTCCGCTGTAATAACGCGCTCGCAAGCCGCCTTACCTTCGAACTCCATTTCGCGCAGGGTGTCCGCCGTACCCTCCCGTTCGCACACTATTCGCGCTGTCGAAACCGTAACACCGTCGGGAACCAGCGACCAAAGCTCCCGCTCCATCGTATTGTTCACTGCGGGCACCAGTAGTCCTATACGCGCGCGCCATCCGTGCATCCCTCCGTCCCCCTTCTTGCGTGCTCGACATTACCTTAGTGCATATAGATTAAACCTGTAAGAACTCTATGACCGCGTAAATTCAATGAGTTACATTTTGCATGTGATTCCAATAATTTCTCGAACCTGGTTTCCCTTCCGGTCACGCCGTAGAAGCTGAGTGCGCCACCAGCCCTTACCTGCTGTGTCGACTCCTTCAAAATGGATTTCAGCCGTCCTCGCAAAAACGCCGGAGCCTAAGGGAAAAAGCCATCCTGACGCGGATAGTCAGTCGCCAACATAACTCGATGCACCCAGAACGCGAAATTTCTGCATGAAATTGGCCAAGGCATAAGCCGTCCTAGTCGCTGTCACTCGAAATAGATGAAACCGTAATCGCCGTCATAGCCATTACTCTTGTATAGCCAAGCCCATTCCTCGGGCGAATAGAACGATTCACAGGTCAATTGCCAGTATAGTAGATTCATCTTCTCCCGCTCGCTCCGATAGGATTCGACCATCAGATATCCGAGATCGCCGCGACCCACCCGAACGATCTCCGAGATTGCGGAGCGAAGATCAAAAATCTTCAGGTTGTGAAGCGTCGCTATCGAAAAGACAAAATCGAAACTGTCATCCTCGAAAGGAAGGTGCCTGGCATCGCCCACCTTGAGGTTTGGGCGGACCTCCTCCTTCGCATGCTCGATCCCGTATTGCGAGATATCGATCCCCGCGACTTCGAGCCCCGGCACGACTTGGGTGAGCTCATAGAGCAGAAAACCCTTGCCGCAACCAACATCGAGCACCCGCATGCCGGACACTAGGCCGTAGTGCTTTGCAAAGTCCTCAGCGACGACGCGCCAGCGACCGTCATAGAAGTATCCACCGTACCCGTACTGTCGGGGACCGTCCCAATAGGCTTCACCGAATTGCTTAGCGACTTCCGCGCATTGGGCCTTATCGAACTCAACGACGCGGCCGACATAATCGCGTTCGGTTCGCCGGTGAAGCTTGCCTATGAAATCTATTTCGTTGCCCATGTTCAAAGTCCTGTCATCAGCTCAGTCGGTTTGGCATCAAGTAAGCTCGCGATGCGCCAAACGGCTTCTACCCGTGCCACGTCGGCGGCCGTAACAACGCGATATTCTTCGACAGCGGCATAAAGATTATTGCCCGTCTCAAGCGACCACTCGTTCATGGTCTCCCTTAGTTCCGGGTCGCGAGGCCGCATGAACAGACTGTAAAGAATGTTACATTTATAAGCTTCCAACTCTCCGAGCAGGCTATTCAGCACGATAAAGCACTCAGGCATCGCATACTATGTCTCACTGAGCTTGGACACCAAACCGCGCTTCTTCGCAAATATACGTACGACGAAGTTCTGTATATGCTGCGGCGTTCGATTTCCCACGATCAGGCGACCCCCATGTAACCGCGTTAGCCGGTGCGCTGTCACCAGAGTCGGCGACGGTTGCAAATCGAAAGCTTATGTCCGGACGACCCGTCGGGCGCAAGCTGATCGGCTCGAAAAACTCGTCGCTCTTCTTGTCCGCATACAGTGTAAAATTATCTTGGAGCGACAGTACATTGACCGGTTCGTCTCGGGTTCAGTGTTGCTAACATGGGCGTGGAACAGGTTTTGGTTGAAAACGAGCGTGGAGCCGAACGAAATTTCGAGCCAAATGAGATCCGTTTCCGCGGACTTCAACAAGGCTTTGTTCCCCGCCCGTAGGAACACCGAGGCGCGACATCATTGCGGCGTTCTTGGCCGGCGGCAAGATAAACATCGACTTCGTGCATGGCAATCGACCAGTGGTATCCACTGGAAGAATTTAGAGGGTGAACCACCCTTCAGTGCATCTGCATGAATGTGCAGTAGGGAGCTGTCATCCTCCGGCAAATGTATCGAAAGATTGATGAGCCGCTGCATGCAGCGATCATTTTCGATGATCCAATGCCGTGCTTGGCGAGCAAGCGCGAAATAGCGCGGACGCGCATCGTCCATACCATTGAACTTGTGAAATACCGCGAGCCAAACGTCGCTGAACGTGTCGACTAAAACTCGAGTGTGAAAGCCATTCAGGAAGGTATCCGGGTCTTCCGGCGCCAAGTCTTCTAGCTCTGCCGCCGCAAGCGTCGCGATCTCGCAACGGATTAAGTTTAATGCCTCCACATCGTCAACCGGACGGATAAAAA
>CAXGSZ010000359.1:0-3644 GCA_964012455.1 uncultured Alphaproteobacteria bacterium | reverse complement strand
CCCGCCGTTGCCGACGTGGTCGAGCACGCGTTGTCCAAACGCACGCAGTGGATCGGAGACGTCGGCGAGCAAATCGGTCAAACGGTCGCCGTCCAGGTCCGTTGCCAAGACGATGCAATCCTGCTGTTCAATGAGATCCCAAAGCAACAAGCCGTAGTTTGTATCCGAGATGTGCTGCTCAATTTGGCCTGTCCAGTTTCCCATCCCGTCGCGGAAATCCGACGGCAATAGCGCCACGATGCGGTCGACACGTTCCTTGTGCTCGTCATAAGCGTTAACTGCCCATTTCCGACCAATGTTGAACTCTGTACCTTCAAGCATCCAGGTCAGCAACCCGGCGTTGATGCCGTCCTCCATGGCTTGCGTCGGTTTGAACGCGACCCGACCGATCTGTCCCGTGTCATTCACCATTTTCAGGAAGAGGCGGCCTGCGTATGCCATCTGCACACCGGGCGTGTTCATCTCCGAATGGATAATGCCGGTCTCGGCACTGACATTGAACTTCGGTCGGTCTTGAGAGTAGGGAAGGCATGGCATACAGCGTACGACAGTAATCGGACCATAAGGCCGAACGTTACAATAGACCCCGGCCTGAGTGCGCAACGGTGCATTGCCGGATTTACCCATGACGACAACTTTGCCGCCTTGGCCATCGTTTACGTACGCGTCGCCGGCGGTTGACCATTTGATTGACGTCACCGGCATATTGCCGAACCAGCTCAGTGGCTCCAGCTTCATATCGTGGCGAATTTGCGACCACATCGGCACCGCGAAATAAGGGAGGCCAAGGACGTCGATTGCCGCGATCGTACCGAGCAGGGCATAGGCATCGGTCAGCGAATGGGCGACGGGGTTAACCTTACCGTCGTGGTTTCCGCCTTGCCAGACGATTGCATCCGGGTATCCATTCGGGCGCATGTCCGTGGGGTCGAAAAGGTCGGCAAGGAGGCCCTGCAGGTCACCGCCATCGGCTTCCGTCCGAGCAATCTTCATGAGGTCGAGCATTTCCATATTTCCTGTCTTGTCGTTTCAGGGCCGGCATCCGTTCCGCCGGCGCGAACCAGCGTGCGTCCAAGCTGTCCGAGGAGGTCAATAACCTGAACGGCCATTTGTTGCGCGCACAATATCACCGGATTCGAAGCAGGCAAGATCGGACTTCCCCAGAGTCCAGGTTCACTAATTCTTAAGGTCGGTTTTCGCTGATGGCATGGAGTGAACCGTGGGCAGGATTCTGTCGATAGATGTGACCACGGCATAAAGGTCGTCCTTGGCCTCGGGCATATAGTTTTCTGCGCTCATATGCCGCAACAGCCTGTGGAGCGGGTCCCAGTAGCCGTCGATATTGACCAGTACGATTGGTTTGTCATGCAATCCTAGTTGTTTCCAAGTGACGATCTCAAAAGTTTCGTCCAGCGTGCCAAGCCCGCCCGGTAGAATAGCAAATGCATCGGCGCGCTCGGCCATCTTCTGTTTTCGTTCGTGCATTGTGGTCGTTATTATGAGTTCGGTGCACGCCGCATGGCCAACCTCCCGGTCGACGAGGAAGTCCGGAATCACCCCTATGACCGTGCCGCCGGCCTCGAGTGCGGCATCCGCGGCCAATCCCATCAACCCGACGCGGCCGCCCCCAAACACGAGGGATATATTCGCGCGAGCCATTTGAAGGCCGAAGTTTCGCGCGGCCATACGATGGCTGTCTCGGGTATTCGAGGAGGAGCCGCAATAGAGGCAGATTGATTGGATTTGGGACATTTTCGGCCTCGCTCCGAGCGGATATGGCTATGATTCACAAAATCTCACGCACGAATTTGTGATCGTTTAGGTGACCGGTCAACGACAGGTTTACGGTTAACTGTTGCGGCATTGGACCGGAAGATTGAATTTCATTCGGTTAATGATGAATGCTGTCATCACTAACCGGTGGGGTAAATATGAAACGGTTAATGTTTGGGACAATTGCGGGTGTCATACTGGTTCCAGTTGGTTTGTTAGCTTTGTATACAGCACCGGCGCTCGCTCATGATCATGTCATCAAAGAACGTATTAATTTGATGCGCAAAGGCGGTCTCGGGAACTTCAAGGTCATCAAGGCGTTCGTAACGGACAGCAAGAGGGCGATGGCTGACGGTTGTGATTTTTTTGCTGAGGGCAGTCCGAAGGGCGGGGATGCGAACCAATCGAATGAATGGAAGAGACGGGCCTATATCGCACGCGCGCTTGCCCATTTCAGAGAGCGCCGTACGCTGAGGAATATTTTTTGGGCGATTGACACGTCGCAGGAACTCGTAGGCAATCCTGAAGGTCCTGGTGGGAAGATTCCGGGACTAACCCCGGCAACAAGAACGGCATCGTTACCCGGTCCGAGAGCGATATCGTGGAATATCTATCAAGCGGAATAATGCCGGAGGGTGATTTCGCCGGCGGTGAAATGGCGGAAGTCATCGGCCACTCGACCGCGGTTTTAAACGATACTGACAGAAAGGCGATTGCCGTATTCCTTAAATCACTGAAGTAGCAGGTTCTTGGCGTCAAATGTAATCCAATTAGATGCGAGCCCGTTGCTAGTGATCGGCCTGCGTACTAACGTGACCCGGTAAATCAACTGGGGTAAGTTTTGTGAGCCGTTCGGTGCTAATCGGTTTGGTCGGTATCGTTGCCATTGGATTGGCGCTGGCGCTGACATTCTGGCGCGATGCGGATGATGAGAGGGCGCTGAACGCTCCGTCGCAATCGGCGCCTCCTGAGGCGGAGGCCAAACCTGAAGCTCTGGTGCCCAAATCCGCGAATGTTGAGGAAGCGCCCGCACCAACCGAGGAACGCGCGGAGCCGAGGCCAGCGCCTCCAATATTGCCCGGTTTTGATGTTGTCCGCGTGAATCCGGTAGGTGACGCAGTCATCGCGGGCCGCGCTGCTCCCGGCGCCAAAGTGACGGTGATGGACGGCGTTGTGGCGGTGGGAACGGTAACGGCAGACCGCAATGGTGAATGGGTTCTGGTTCCGGAGAAACCGTTACCGTCGGGCGATCGTGCGCTCAGCATTATTGCCGAAGGAGCAGAGGGGCAACGGCTTCGGTCTGCGGACGTGGTGGTCCTGGCGATTCCGGAACGTACGGCGCAGCCGGAGATGCCGCTTGCGGTGCTGGTACCACGTGAGGGCAAGGATACGAAAAAAATCTTGCAGCGAACAAAACAGCAGGATTCTGACTTCCGGACAATTTCTCTCATATTGGATGTAGTCGACTACGATGAATCGGGGCGATTGCGCTTGCTGGGTCAGGCCAATCCGGGCAACGCAACCATTGTTTACCTCAACAATGGATCCATTGGACGGGCGGAAGTTGCTGAGGACGGTCAATGGGAATTGCGGCCAGCTTCTCCGGTGGAGCCGGGCCTCTATACGCTGCGTGTTGATGAACTGAAGGTCTCGAAAGTCGTGGCCCGCATCGAACTACCGTTTTCACGCGCCGCGCCGATTGCTGAACTAAAGCACGAGGACTATGTCATCGTTCAGCCGGGGAACAGCCTGTGGCGTATTTCACGTCGACTTCTGGGGCGGGGCACGATGTTCTCGGTGATCTACGAAGCGAACAAGGACCAAATCCGAGATGCTGACCTGATCTACCCAGGACAGGTCTTTGCCATACC
>CAXGSZ010000358.1:0-3655 GCA_964012455.1 uncultured Alphaproteobacteria bacterium | reverse complement strand
ATACGAGCTCCACGATCATTTCGAAGGGAATCTCTGCCGGGCGCGCGGATCAGACCTATCGCGGGCTCGTCAAAATCATGCCGAAGGCATCGGGTGCGCGGAACTATACCCAGTGCGACAGCCTTCTGATCGGCGACGAGTGCGGTGCGCATACGGTTCCATACATCGAATCGCGAAACGCGTCGGCTAAGGTCGAGCATGAGGCGACGACCGCGAAAATCAGCGAAGATCAGTTGTTCTACTGTCTTCAGCGCGGCATTAGCGAAGAAGAGGCCATGGCGCTGATCGTCAACGGCTTCTGCCGTGAAGTTATGCAGCAACTTCCCATGGAATTCGCCGTCGAAGCGCAAAAACTCGTCGGCATCAGTTTGGAAGGAAGTGTCGGTTAGGCGCTTAGAGGGTCATTACAATGGCGTTACTTGAAATCACGGGCCTCCGTGCGGAGGTTGACGGACAGGAAATTCTCAAGGGCATCGATTTGGAACTCGATTCGGGTCAGGTCCACGCGATCATGGGGCCGAACGGATCGGGCAAAAGCACCTTGTCCTATGTTTTGTCTGGCCGGGACGGCTACGAGGTTACCGGCGGTGAAGTGTTGCTTGATGGCAAGAATCTCCTCGCCATGGACCCGGAAGAGCGGGCATGCGAGGGCGTCTTCCTCGGCTTCCAATACCCGGTCGAGATACCTGGTGTGCCCGGGACGACCTTCCTGAAGACTGCCGTAAACGCAGTGCGGCGCTATCGCGGTGAGAGCGAGTTCGATGCGATGCAATTCGTCAAATTCGTTCGCGGCAAGGCGAAAGAGTTCAATGTGTCCGACGATATGCTCAAGCGCGCCGTGAATACTGGGTTCTCCGGTGGTGAAAAGAAGCGCAATGAGATTCTCCAAATGGCCCTGCTGGAACCGCGTCTCGCGATTCTCGACGAGACTGATTCGGGCCTCGATATTGACGCGTTGAAGTTGGTTGCGGACGGCGTGAATGCCATGCGCGGTCCCGGTCGTGCCATGCTGATGATCACGCACTATCAACGGTTGCTCGACTACGTCGTGCCCGATTTGGTCCATGTATTGTTTGAAGGGCAGATTGTTAAATCAGGGCCGAAGGAACTGGCGCTGGAGCTGGAGAAGGAAGGCTATTTTCAGTTCTTCGAGACTGCGGCGTAACAGAAGACGGGTAAGCAATGCCGGACGGAACCGTCATGAATTTACCATTTATGGAAGACTACGACGCCGTGGCGCCGAGATTGGCCGGTGCCGGTGTTGAATGGCTTGATAAGCTTCGCAGCGATGGTCTCGCGCGATACGGTGAACTTGGTTTACCGGGACCGCGAGATGAAGCATGGAAATATACCAACCTCACGCGGATAGGCCGCACGCGGTTCGCAACAGGCCTGGCGGGTGCAGAGCCTGCACTCGACGCTGTTCCGAAGGGGACGCTCGACATTGATGCCGTTCGTCTGGTGTCGGTAAATGGGCGTTTGCGGCCGGCGTTATCCAATCTGAACGCCCTGCCACCCGGCGTTTCCATCACCACATTGGAAGACGCGGTATGGTCCGGAGATCAAGCGATCGCGCAGCGGCTCGGGCAGATCCCACATGGCCATGATATGCCCATGCTCGCGCTGAACACGGCGTATTTGCAGGATGGCGTCATTGTTGAAGTTGCTGATGGTGCTTCTATCGATACACCAATTCATTTGATTTCCGTTGGTGTGGCCGACGATGATCCTGTCGCATTTCACCCGCGGAACGTGATCTCTCTGGGTGCAGGGGCCTCAGTCACATTTTACGAGAGTCATGTCGGTTCGGGGGCCTACCTGAGCAACGGCGCGACCGCCGTGTATCTCAGCGATGATGCGATCCTGCGACATCGCAAGCTGCAGAATGAAACCAACTCAGCCTATCACGTGGCGTCTGCATCGGTCGAACTTGCCGCCCGTGCCTGTTACGAGAATTACACATTGCACATCGGGAGCCGCCTCACGCGCAACGAGGTGCATGTCATTCTCCAGGGACGAGAAGCCAACTGCAGTCTCTATGGAGCCTATGCCGGGCGCGGCAGTCAGCATATCGACACAACGACTTTCGTGGATCATGCGGTGCCGGACTGCAGGTCCCGGGAAGTGTATAAGGGCGCGCTCGACGACAAGTCACGCGGCGTCTTTCAGGGTAAGGTTCTGGTTCGCAAAGATGCCCAGAGAACGGATGGCCATCAGCTCAACAAGGCGCTATTGCTGTCGGAGGGAGCCGAGATCGATGCCAAGCCAGAGCTTGAAATCTATGCGGACGATGTGAAATGCAGTCATGGCGCTACTGCCGGCGAATTGGACGAGGAGCAGCTGTTTTATCTCCGGTCCCGCGGCGTCATGGAAGCCGAGGCGCGTGACCTGCTGGTCACAGCATTCCTTGAGGAGAGTCTGGAAGTGATCGCCGATGAGGAGCGCCGAGATGTGTTCCGTGGGGTCATTGCCAATTGGCTTTCCGAGCGCCGTGAACGTCAGGAGAACTAGGATGGCACAGCCGCAAATACGCGACGATATCGGCGAACAATATGATGTGTCCCGCATCCGTAAGGATTTTCCAATTTTGTCAGAAGAAATCTATGGCAAGCCGTTGGCTTTCCTGGATAACGGGGCTTCGGCGCAGAAACCACGTCAGGTGATTGACGCGGTCCGGGCCATCTATGAAACGGAGTACGCCAACGTCCATCGGGGCGCTTACTATCTCAGCGAGCAGGCAACTGCACGTTACGAGGGCGCGCGCGATATCGTGCAGCGCTTCCTTAATGCCTCCAGCCGCCAGGAAATCGTCTTCGCGAAAAACGTGACGGAAGCGATCAATCTCGTCGCGTACAGTTACGCGCGTCGCGTCCTTGAGCCCGGTGATGAGATCATCATCACGGATATGGAGCATCATTCCAATATCGTTCCTTGGCAGATGATCCGAGACGAGCGTGGGCTTGTTCTGAAATATGTCTCTTGCAGCGACGAGGGCGAGTTTCGCATCGAAGACCTGGCGCGGTTGATTACGCCGAAGACGAAACTGATCTCCCTGACCCACGTTTCGAACGTTTTGGGAACCGTGGTTCCAATCAGGGAGGTGGCGGAACTGGCCCATGACAACGGTGCGAAGCTGATGGTCGACGGTGCGCAGGCCGTCATGCATATGCCGGTGGACGTGCAGGATCTCGATTGCGATTTTTACGCTTTTACTGGTCATAAAATTTATGGTCCATCGGGTATTGGCGTTCTCTACGGCAAGGCAGAACTGCTCGATGCGATGCCACCATTTCTTGGCGGCGGCGACATGATCAGTACGGTGACTATGGAGAAAAGTACGTGGGCCGCCCTTCCCGCGAAGTTCGAGGCGGGAACGCCGCCGATTGCGCAGGCGGTTGGCCTCGGCGCTGCACTGGAATATGTAAGCGGCGTTGGTCTTGAAGCGATCGCGGTGCATGAGAACGATCTCTTGAATTATGCTACGCAACAATTGACATCCGTTGAGGGTCTGAAGATTGTGGGAACTGCGCCGAGCAAGACCTCGGTCATCTCCTTCACGCTGGATTGCGCGCATCCGCACGATATTAGCACGATCATCGACCGGGCCGGTATTGCGGTGCGTGCGGGCCATCATTGTGCCCAACCGCTTATGGAA
>CAXGSZ010000357.1:0-3657 GCA_964012455.1 uncultured Alphaproteobacteria bacterium | reverse complement strand
TGGTCGTGGTGGTTATGTTCATTCATCGGGCTGCTCCTTCAGGCAGGCTCGAGCCAGTTTTCATAGAGATCGACAATGGCCGTGTCCTTCGGCGATCCGTCGTAGTCGGGCCAAACGTCCGGCTGGCGGAACTGCACCCGATAGAGGGTGAGCGCCGGTGTACCGTCTCGGCCATAGGCAAGTTCCTCGGGATTGGCGAATTTACCCACGACCTCCTGAACGACACCGCGGTGGCCGCGAATGAAGTAAGGGGTGCGGACGTGGCCCGGCGGATAAGCCTGGCGTACAGTCACGGCATCGCCGACAGCGTATTTCGCAATCATTCCGATGCCTCCGAGTTCAATCTTTCCTCAACCTCGGACATCCGGCGTCCTAGCTCGTCGATGGAAATAATGCCCTTTTCGATCAGAATATTGGTCGTCGAGGCGGCCCAGCGTTCGTAATACGACATCTCGTCATACGCTTTGGCACCGAGTTCCTCGATACCGCGGCGCATCTCGTCGACGGTAAACATGTTGCGCTTCTCATCGGCCAGAAGGCGGCGAATCGCGTCGATCTTCTTTTCCCAATACGCATAGTCGTGTTCGGTCGCCTCGACAGGATCGGCGTTAAGGCCGCCCATGTCGTGATGCCGTCTTCCGAAGTCGCTCATGTGTCGCTCCCTTTTATCGACTTTGGCTAGTATGGAATCCCACGCGGTGGCTGTGCAAGCTGTCAGCTCAACGGATTCATGACATGCTTACGATAGGCCGGCCTTTCGCCGAGTGCGGCATACCATCTGTCGAGGTTCGGCATGGCCGGTCTCTCTTCAACCAGCGAGTAGTACCTGAACGCCGCGGCACCGACCGGAAAGTCGCCGATGGTCAGCTGGCCGCCGTTCACGAAGTCGCAGCCTTCTAGGTGTTGATCCAGAACGGACCAGAGCTTGCCAGCCTCGACTTTGGCCGTCGCGATGGCGTCGTTGTCGCGGTTGGCCTCCGCCGTGCGGACCAGACCCCAGAAGATCGTGGTCATCGGTGGATGCAGGTGTGCCGTGTACCAGTCCATCCAGAGGTCGCTCAATGCGCGCTCACCCGGATCCTCTGGCCATAGGGTGCCGATCCCGTGGGTTGCGGCGAGGTAACGCACGATTGCCTGCGATTCCCAGAGGATCAGATCGCCGTCTTCGATCGTCGGGACCCGGCCCATCGGGTTCTTGGCAAGATACTCCGGTTGATCATTGCCGCCGAAGGCACCGCCAATATCCGTGCGGTCGAAATCAAGGCCGAGTTCTGCGGCGCACCACAGGACCTTGATGACATTGACCGAATTATTGCGTCCCAAAATCTTGAACATGGGTCAGTTTCCCTCATCCTGAATTTCAGCGATTTTCTGGCGCGACAGGCCGACGGTCTCGGCAGCTTCCATAAGTGCTTCCCAGGTATTCTCTTCAATGTAGATCCCGTCCTTCAGCATCGAGGCGCGCTTGAGGCGTTCCGGTTCGCCGGCGACCAGTACCGGTTCGTCGGGGTCAGCCGGGGGCGACCCTTTGGCATAAGCGATCATCGCGTCGATTTCATGCTTCATATAGTTGTTTTCGACGAAGCGGTTCGGATCCATCAGAATCGCTAGCATGTTGTTGGTCGTCGTATCCGACGTCTGGTTCTCCGGCTGCAACGTCCCGCCGCCAGTCAACATCCCGGCAAAGAACTCGCACACCATCGCCAGGCCATAACCCTTGTGCTCGCCGAGCGGCATCAATGCGCCGTGTGGGTCCGCCCACATGACGTTTGGGTCCTGCGACGGCTGGCCATCCGGGCCGATTACATAGCCTAGCGGCAGTTTCTCCTCCCGCATCATCGCGACGCGCGCCTTGCCCATGGCAATGCGGCTCGTCGCCATGTCGAGCACGAAGGGTGGATTTTGGTCGGTCGCCGGAACGGCGAAGACCACAGGATTGGTGGAGAGGCGTGAATCGGTGCCGCCATGAGGTGCCACGATGGCGGTCCGGCCGATGACGTTGACGAAGTGGATGGAGGCAAAACCCGCTTCTGCGCATATTTCGCCATAGGTGCCGACGCGCCCGATATGGCAGGAATTCCGAATCCCGAGTATTGCGAAGCCGTCCGTCTGCGCTTTTGCGATCGCCATCTCGGTCGCCTGCTTTGCAACCGCCTGACCGTAGCCACGGTTGCCGTCAACGATCAGTAGAGGCCCGCTGTCGGTGACAACTGTAACAGTTTTGTTGGGACGAAGTTCGTCGCGGTGCAATGCCTCGTAATAGCGCGGTATCATGCCGACACCATGGCTTGGGTGTCCTTTGAGGTGCGCTTCGACAAGGTGATCGGTGACGATCTTCGCTTCTTCGGGCGTACTGCCCCCGGCCTCCAAAATGGCGCCTGTCACCTGGCGCAGGGTCTGATTGTCGATCAGCATCGCGTTGTGTCGTCCTCTTGAAAGGTAAGGGTCGGGATAGAACTATAGCGTCAGTGTGCGGTCGCCCAATCGTCGCCAACGCCTGCGTCGACGACCAATGGGACCCTCAACGTGAGGGCCGGATAGGTCGCGGCCTCCATCGTTTCCTTCACGACTTTGATCGTCTTCTTGACCTGGTCTTCCGGCGCTTCGAACAAGAGTTCGTCGTGTACCTGAAGGAGCATACGGGCGTCGAGGCCGGCGGCGGTGATGGCCTTTGGGACATGAATCATCGCGCGCTTGATAATGTCCGCGGCGGATCCCTGGATTGGCGCATTTATGGCTTGACGTTCGGCATAGTTTCGCTGCATCGGGTTCTTGGCGTTGATCTGATCGAGATGGATGCGCCGGCCAAACAGCGTCTCGATTAACCCCTCCTTGCGGCATTGCTCGACCGCGCCATTCATGTAATTGCGGATTCCGGGATAACGTTCGAAATAGGCGTCGATGTAATCCTTCGCGTCGCCGCGCGGAATGCTGAGTTGGCGTGCGAGGCCAAAGGCGCTGATCCCGTAAATAATGCCGAAGTTAATCGCCTTGGCCTGGCGTCGAACCATCGGGTCCATGCCCTCGACAGGGACGCCGAAGACTTGGCTCGCGGTCATCGCATGGATGTCCTGCCCGTCACGAAAGGCGTCCAACAACGCATCGATGTCGGCCATATGCGCCAGCACCCGCAATTCGATCTGGCTGTAGTCCAGGGAAAGTAGTTTCCAGCCATCACGCGCGACGAATGCACCCCGGATCTTGCGGCCTTCCTCGGTCCGCACCGGGATATTCTGCAGGTTGGGATCGGTTGAGGACAGGCGACCGGTCTGTGCACCCGACATGGCATAGGAGGTATGGATGCGGCCAGTTGCCGGGTTGATCTGTTCCAAGAGGGCGTCCGAATAGGTGCTCTTGAGCTTGGCGATCTGGCGCCACTTGAGAACGTGTTTCGGCAGGTCGTGTCCGGCTGCGGCAAGATCTTCAAGAACCGTCGCGTCGGTACCGTAACCACCGCTCTTGTTCTTCTTCCCACCGGGCAGGCTCATCTTCTCGAATAGGATTTCACCGAGTTGCTTCGGCGAGCCGACATTAAACTCCTCGCCGGCGAGCTCGTGCACTGCAGCTTCGAGACTTGCCAAGCGCTGGGTGAAATCGCGACTTAATTCGCGCAATTTCTCCGGATCGACACCGATACCTTCTTTCTCCATCGCGGCC
>CAXGSZ010000356.1:0-3668 GCA_964012455.1 uncultured Alphaproteobacteria bacterium | reverse complement strand
CACTCTTGTGCCAGATTTTGTCGACCCCCGGGTCAATCTTGGAGCGGCATTGCAGCTTCTCAACCGGAATGACGAAGCATTAGTTGTCTATCGGGAGGCGACCGAACTTGTGCCCGATGCGGCCGCCCTACATTTTAACTTGGCTGAGGCATACACGAAGGTGGGTGACGATGCGGCGGCACTCGATGGATACCGCCGCGCCGTCGAACTCGAGCCCGAATGGGCCGACTTGCAACGAAATTTCGGCATGGCTTTACTCGTCGTGGGTAAAATCGAAGCAGCTGAAGCCGCATGTCGAAAAGCAGTCTCATTGGTGCCGGAGGACGCCGACAATCAAGTTGCTTTGGCGCGCGTGTTGGTGGCTACCGGTGACAGCCGGGGTGCACTTGCCGTTTGCGACGCCTATTTGGCGTCACATTCCTCTCATGTCGCGGTTACGGCGTGCCGCGCTTTGGTCCTCAACGAGACAGGAGCGCGCGACGCGACGGCACGGTTGCTTGGTCTTGAAACCTTTGTGCAGTTAGAGAGTATCGCGGCACCGGTGGCATTTGGAACGCTCGCGGATTTTAATCAAGCACTGTCGCGAGAGACGACGACGCAGTTTACTCCCGAATACGATCCGGCGCTTCGCGTGGTCGAAGCAGGGCGGCAATCTGGCGATAGGTTTGTCAATCCGGGTGCTGCCGTCGCGCTGCTGATGGAGCGTATCGACGAAGCTGTCCGAGAATTTGCGAGTGGGTTTGATACTTCGGATTGTCATCCGTTTCTCGCGCGCAAACCTCGGAAATGGCGATTGAAGGGCTACTCAGCCGAACTTTCGCCAAACGGGCATATCCTTGCCAACATTCGTCCTGAGGCCTGGGTGAGCGGTCTTTATTTCGCGACTTCGGAGGGCGCGCCTGAAGTGACGCTCGGCGCGCCGCCGGCTAGCTGGAATTTTGCGACTGACCCGGTTTCGCGAACTCTATACCCCCAGGCCGGCGAGATGCTCCTCTATCCAAGCCACGATTACTGCGCTGTGAAGGCCGGAGATAAAGAAGGGTGTTTGCTGTACGCTTTTCAAATCGTCAGGGAGTAGGATCGATGGATAAGGAATTGCCGGCGGCGGTGCCGATTGTTCAATTGGACAATGAACGGACTCGGGTTACGGAATGGCGGTTTGCGCCGGGCGCTGCTACAGGCTGGCATCGCCACGAGTACGACTATGTAGTCGTGCCGATGACGAGTGGCCGTCTGCTGTTGAAGGAGCTGGAGGGCGAAAGGTATGCCGAATTGACTGCGGGTGTCTCATACGGCCGCGAAGTCGGTGTGGAGCACAATGTAATCAATGCGAATGAATTTGAGTTCGTATTTATCGAAGTTGAGATCAAGCCGTAGCATTCGATTTGTAGACGCGCACCATACGCGTAATCGTGGCGCGACCAATCAACGTACGCAAATTTGTTTTCGGAGCGCTTGGCAAGCCTCTGTGTTGCTGGCATTTTGCGCTCAATCCGACCCATCTTGGGACCTCTAGACGGAAGGAAGCCGATGAAAATCGCCATTCTCAAGGAACGGCGGCCTCATGAGACGCGCGTCGCAGCCTCGGCCGAGACCGTCAAAAAATTTGCCGATCTTGGTGTCGAGGTTTGTGTCGAGAAAGGCGCGGGACAGGGATCCAGTATCCTCGATTCGGAATTCAAGGACGCGGGCGCTAACATCGCGTCATCGGCATCGGACGCACTTGATGGTGCGGATATCGTTCTAAAGGTCCAGAGACCAATGATTGCCGGCGACAAGCAGGACGAACTCGCTGCATTTTGTCGTGGTCAGGCACTTGTTTGTCAGATGAATGCCTTGACCGACGACGCTTATGTCACTGCGATGGCCGAGGCCGGTGTCACCGGATTTGCTTTGGAGTTGATGCCGCGGATTAGCCGCGCGCAGTCAATGGATGTGTTGTCCTCGCAATCAAACCTCGCGGGCTATAAGGCGGTTTTGGATGCGGCGGCCGAGTTTGGCAGAGCTTTTCCAATGATGATGACCGCCGCTGGGACCGTTCCCCCGGCTCGCGTGCTGGTAATGGGCGCGGGGGTCGCCGGGCTGCAGGCGATTGCCACCGCCAGGCGTCTCGGGGCAGTTGTCTCGGCAACGGATGTCCGCTCGGCAACGAAGGAGCAGGTCGAATCGCTCGGCGCCAGTTTCGTGGCGGTACAGGATGAAGAATTTCAGCAGGCGCAAACTGCCGGTGGATACGCCAAAGAGATGAGTGACGTCTACAAGGAAAAACAAGCGGCGCTGATTGCCGAAACCATAGCCAAACAGGATATCGTAATTTGCACGGCGCTCATCCCGGGCCGCTCAGCACCTGAGTTGATTGATGCGAAGATGGTTGCTTCGATGAAGCCTGGCTCCGTGATCGTCGATCTCGCGGTTGAGGCCGGCGGGAACTGCGCGCTCTCCAAGTTTGATAAGGTGGTCGTCAAGGATGGCGTGAAGATTGTGGGGCATGCCAATGTGCCGGGCCGTGTTGCCGCAGATGCCAGCCGGCTTTTCGCGAAGAACCTGCTGAATTTTCTGACACCGCTCATCGATAAGGAAAGCGGTGCATTCAATATCGATATGGATGATGAAACTGTTTCCGGCACATTGATGACCCGCGACGGCAAAATTGTTCACCCGATGTTGACGGGCTCTTCATCGTCACCGGATGCAGAAGAACCAATCGTTGAAGAGGCTACGGACGAGCCGGAGAATGAATCCGCGGCTACCGCCGGCTGAACCCGAGGTAATGTTGCCCATGGAACCGGAAAAGTTGATCGAGAGCACGGAGGCGCTCGCCAAACAGGCAGAGGGCGTCTTGAGTCAGGCCGCGCAGGTGGTGGTTGCGCAGGGTGATGGAGGGGGTAACGAGTTCATCTACCTTTTTACCGTATTCGTATTGGCCGTGTTCGTCGGCTATTACGTGGTGTGGAATGTGACGCCGGCCCTGCATTCACCATTGATGAGCGTCACCAATGCCATCTCCTCCGTCATCATCGTAGGCGCCTTGCTTGCGGTCGGTCCGGCCGGGATGAGCTTATCGAAAGTCATGGGTTTCATCGCTGTCGTCCTGGCCTCGATCAATATATTCGGAGGATTCATCGTAACCCAGCGCATGCTCCGCATGTACAAGAAGAAGAAATAGGAGCGCTGAGATGACCGAGAACCTCGCCTCCTTTGCGTACCTGATCTCCAGCGTACTTTTCATTTGGGCGTTGCGGGGGCTTTCCTCGCCCGAAACTGCGCGTTCCGGGAATATTTTAGGTATTATCGGAATGGTAATCGCCGTTGGGGCGACCCTGGCGACCCCCGAGGTCGTCAGTTACGGGATGATTTTGCTTGGCGTGCTGATCGGCGGCACCATTGGCACGTTTATCGCCTGGAAGATCGAGATGACATCGCTGCCAGAGCTTGTGGCGGCCTTCAACAGCTTGGTCGGCCTTGCGGCGGTCTGCGTTGCGGCAGCAGCTTTCTTCGAACCGGCTGCGTATGGTTTGGGAATTCCTGGAAAAATCGGCGTCGCCAGCCTAGTGGAAATGAGCATCGGCACGGCGATCGGCGCAATAACTTTCACAGGGTCCGTAATCGCCTTTGCCAAGCTGCAGGGTGTTATGAGCGGTGCTTCGATCGTCTTCCCCGGACAGCAT
>CAXGSZ010000355.1:0-3681 GCA_964012455.1 uncultured Alphaproteobacteria bacterium | reverse complement strand
CATCTTCCGCCTGCGATGCGGCCATGTGGCGACTCATCCTCAATCTCGCGACAGCGCCCCCCCCCGGACTGTCGCAAAGGTCAACCCCACCCCCGTGGTCTTCCATGATTTTTCGCACGATCGCGAGGCCGAGTCCCGTCCCGGATTTCCGAGTTGTGAAATACGGATCTGTTAATTGTTCGCGGTTTTCTCTGGGAAGGCCTAATCCGTTATCGGTAACAATCACGTCGACAAAATCATTTTCATACAGGGACGAAAGGGTAATACGTCCTTTCTCCGCCGAATCATCCCGTCCTTCGATTGATTCGACTGCATTCTTGAAGAGATTTGTTAGCGCTTGGCTAAACTGCCTGCCGTCGCAGACCAAGCAAAAGGCCTCTGGCGGCAAATCCGCCTCAAAATTGATATGCGGCTGTCCGTTGCGATAGAGAAATAGCACCTGTCGGCACAAGTCGTTCAGATCTTCCGCGCGCATTTGAGGTGCTGGAAGGCGTGCAAAATTCGAAAATTCGTCGACCATGCGACCAATGTCTTCAACATGGCGGATAATTGTATCCGTGCAGGTTTCAAACACCTCGGTATCACCGCCGATATCATTTATGTACTTTCGCCGCAAACGTTCGGCCGAAAGCTGGATCGGTGTTAATGGGTTTTTTATTTCATGCGCGATGCGTCTCGCCACGTCCGCCCAGGCGGCCTTTCGCTGGGCAGCCAGCAGCTGAGAAATATCGTCGAACGTTATGACAAAGCCGGTGATCTTGCCTTCGGACCATTCGGAACCGATCCGCACGAGCAAGGTATGGGTCTCGTTATTCCGCGTTATACGAATTTCACCTTCGGTCGGCTTACGCGAGCGGCTCCGCGCGGCACTGTCGATCAGCGGCGCCAACTCGACGACGACGTCTGCCATTCGCTGGCCGATCACCTCGTCGAGTTCCACGCCGAGCAAGTCGGATGCGGAATGATTTGGCAGATTAATCGTGCCGTCTTTGTCGAGACCAACGACCCCAGCGGAGACACCCTCCAGGACAGTTTCGGTAAACCGTCGCCTTTCGTCGAGTTGAAGATTTGCCTCCATAAGCTCGCCACGATTGCTCTCAAGCTCGCTGGTCATGCGATTGAACGCGCGGCTCAGCGACCCGACCTCGTCTTCCGGCGTATCTTCGGGCACGCGGGCGGATAGATTTCCGGAGCGCACTTTCTCAGTTGCAGCGATAAGACTGCTGATGGGGTCTGAAAGCTGTGTCGCGAACATCAGTCCGACCCAGACCGCGGCCAAGAGCAACAGCAAGCCGACAACAACGAAGATCAATGCGAAATTGATCTGGATGTCCGAACGTTTGATCTCGAGTTGTTCGAATTCCTCCACGGCACCTTCGCTGCGCTTCATGTGGCTCAGCACGACTGGGTCGACCAAACGCCCGACATAGAGAAATATCTCGCTCGGAGACTCCAAACGAATCAAAGCACGTACCCGGTCGTCGTTCTCGCTTGTCATGAGCGCGATTTCACCGCGTCGGGCCTGTTCCATAGCGACGGGAGGAACGGTTTCAAATTCGAGAAGGTAGGTGAGCCCCGCGCGCGCCAAAATTTCTCCAGTGCCATCAAACACTAAAGCTTCATTCAACTCCCGGATGCTTGCTTGAATCTTGATGGCTTCGTTTAATCGCTTTGAGTTGTTTTGTAGCGCTATAATGGCGTCACGATTTAGGTCATTCGCCATCGCCGTGGCATCGGCGCGAATATTACGCTTGTGTTCCTTTAGATAGATTTCGGCTGCCGCTCGGGATTCACTGAGTGCCGTTCGAACGCGCTCACTAAACCAAGATTCGACGCCGAAATTGAAGAACGAAACCGAGAAAACACCCACGACAATAGCGGGTACAACGGAAACTAAACCAAACCAGACGACAAGTTTGACGTGGAGACGCGAGCCGGCCGATCCCTTTCGGCGTTCCGACCAGACCGCCACGATGCGTCGGGCGATCAAGAATGCCAACAGCAATGACAAGACCAGATCGACGTTGAGCAACAGAAGGACGATTGCAGGGCTGTCGTCGAATGATTTGGAGCCGGCAAGCGTCGCGTACGTCGCGGCACCGCTAACGACGGCAGCCGCGGCCAAGGAAATGGCCAAGATGCGTCCGAAGTTCTTGTTCCTGGCGATCCGTGACAGGATCCCAAGTCCGGACAGAGCTTTATTGTCGGCGTTCGCGGGGGCCGTCATGTCTGCAATGGTTTATCTTCGGTAGGGAAGTCAATCATATACCGTGATGGTCTAATATACCACCGGGGGATCAATCTTCCCCGAGTTTTTTCCGGGTGACGGGAATATCCAGAATGCGAATTTTCTTACGTAGTGTGTTTCGATTGAGACCAAGAATAGAGGCAGCCTTAATCTGATTACCATTTGTCACCTGAAGCGTCAGTGAAATCAGCGGACGTTCGACTTCATGTAGAATGCGTTCATAGAGCCCGCTCGGTAAAGATCCACCACTGTGCGCATTAAAATAGGCTTCGAGATAATACGCGACTGCCGTTCCAACACCTCCCTCATCCTTCACATTTTCAGCAGTGTTGGTTGGGACAGAGGTATCGGGTAATTCTCGAACGATTGCTTCCTCGCCGACAGTCTCTTCTGCATAGAGTGCGGTTAAGCGTCGCACAAGATTCTCCAATTCGCGAATATTCCCAGGCCAATGATATTGTCGCAGCCGTTCAAGGGCTTGATGGTCGAGAACCTTTTCGGGAAGTCCTTCCGCGTTAGTTTGATCAAGAAAGTGGCGAACGAGTTCGGGAATATCCTCCAGGCGCTCGCGCAGCGGCGGCAGCCGTATGGGAACCACGTTCAGCCGATAATACAAATCCTCACGAAAAACGCCGTCTCGGACCAATGCGTGCAAATCACGGTGTGTCGCGGCGACAATCCGAGCATTCGCCCTAAGCGACGTTCGCCCGCCTACGGCAGTGAATTCGCCTTCCTGCAGGACCCGAAGCAAACGTGTCTGTGCCTCCATCGGCATGTCGCCGATCTCATCGAGGAAAAGCGTGCCGCCGTTTGCTTGCTCAAATCGTCCCGCATAGCGCTCGACAGCACCTGTGAAAGCGCCCCGTTCATGACCGAATAATTCGCTTTCGATCAGTTCGCGCGGTATGGCGGCCATATTAATAGCAACAAACGGACCTTCTTTACGACTTCCGTAGTCGTGTAAAGCTCGGGCGACAAGTTCCTTGCCGGTGCCAGATTCGCCTGTAATGAGGACCGTCAGGTCAGTAGTCATCAGGCGCGCCATCACACGATAAATTTCCTGCATCGCATTGGAACGCCCAATTAAAGGAAGTTCATCGCCCGCTTCCGGCTGTGTAAATTCAGGTGTTGCGCTCTTCGTCTCGGCGAGAGCTCGGTCAACGATGGAAATCAATTCATTCAGATCAAACGGCTTTGGCAGATATTCGAAGGCCCCTCGCTCGTTTGCTCGAACCGCCGTCAAAAGCGTGTTTTGAGCGCTCATAGCGATAACCTTAAGTTCGGGGCGAATTCTTTGGATCCGTGGTATAAGGTCCAAGGCGTTCTCGTCCGGCATGATGATGTCGGTGATCACTAAACGCCCCTCGCCATTCGATATCCATTGCCACAGCGTGGCGGCATTGCTGGTCGCCCGGACCTCGTATCCAAGCCGG
>CAXGSZ010000354.1:0-3712 GCA_964012455.1 uncultured Alphaproteobacteria bacterium | reverse complement strand
CTGGATGCGAAAACCATCAGAAGCGAAGCGGGAAGCCTCTGCTTGCCCCCCGCGCAAGCGCGGCGTCAGGCTCGCTCATCGCAGCGGCTGTTGCTGTAGCGGCGGCCACACCAGCAGCCGCGCAGACAACAGTCTATGAGAGCGACGATGTCTCCCTAGACGTTGCCGCCGATGCGACGGCTGTTGTCTTCACGCAGAACAATTCCTGGTTCGGCGAGCCGGAAACCAATATCGGGGCTGACACCGACAGCTGGGCAGAACTCGCGTTCGAACCCCAGCTTTACCTGACCGTTCGCAATGTCCTTGGCGGTGAGCTTTCGGCGGGTGTCTCGACCGTCACGACAAAGACCTACGGCGAGAGCGCCGACGGCCTTGCCGTGGGTTTCGACGATCCCGGCGCGACGACGCTCGAGAAACTCTATGTGGGCTGGAAGACCGAGATTGGTCCCAACGACACAATTGAGATCTTCGGCGGTGATTTCGACTACCAGATCGGAACAGGTTTCCTGATCAAGGACGGTGGCCGCGACGGGGGCGACCGCGGAGGTTTCTACCTTGGTGCACGATCGGCCTCGCGCGGCAGCGCCTTGCTCCGCGTCAAGACAGGCGACCTCCTGCTTGAAGGCTTCTATTTAGGCAATAATCCCGGGCGAAGCGGCATTCGTGCACATGTCGTCGGCGCCAATGTCGAGTATGAGCTTGCCGAAGAGGTGTCGATCGGCGCTACCTACATTGAGGTCGCGCATTTCGATGACCCGGTGACCGCTGGCACCGCCGAAAACCTCAAGGCATATGATTTTCGCGGGTCTGCAAAGGTTACCGACCAGCTCACCTTTTCAGGCGAATATGCCGTGCAGAGCGGGGCCGGTTTCTACGACGGCAAAGGGTGGTACCTACAGGGCGACTACGGTTTCGATAGCCTGCCTCTGAACCCGACGCTCACCTACCGCTACGCGGAGGTCACGGGCGACGATCCCGCAACGCTGAAGAATGAGGAATTCATCCCGCTGGCATACGGGTTCACCGATTATGGGCAATGGTACCAGGGCGAGATCACCGGCAACTGGATCTTCGCCAACTCCAACCAAAAAACCCATATGGTAAAGGGAACAGCGACACTCACCGAGAGCCTCGCACTCACCGCATCCTGGCTCAATATCTCACTCGATGAGCCGGGACAGCTGGGCGTCACAGACGCGGCATTCGGCAACGAGTTCGACGTCTTCATCGACTGGCAGGCGACCGATCGCCTGTTTCTGTCCCTCGCTGGCGCGGTTCTAGTGCCTGGCGAGGGAGCGAAGCAGCTCACCGGCGGATCCGGCACCTGGTCGCACGTCATGCTTTACGCTTCGGTTTCTTTCTAGGAGGTATGATCATGTCGGACACTGCCGCTGCGCACGGGTCACCCTCCAGCTCCAGGCGCTTCAAATTTCCCACCGCGTATACAATTCTCTTTGCCCTCATCGCATTGGTCGCCGCGGGCAGCTGGGTCATTCCGGCAGGCCAATATGAGCGGATTGAGAATGCCGAACTGGGGCGCTCGGTCCCGGTCCCCGGAACTTACGAAACCGTAGACGCGAACCCGCAGGGCATATTCGACGTACTGCTGGCGCCGATCGCCGGGTTCTACAATCCCGAAACCTATGAAGCCCAGGCCATCGATGTCGCGCTTTTCGTGATCATCATCGGCGGCTTCCTCGGCGTCGTCACGCGAACCGGGGCGATTGACCGCGCCATCGAACGGTCAATGGGAGCGCTGAAGGGAAGAGAGGTCTGGATGATTCCCATCCTGATGGCAGTGTTTGCCGCCGGTGGGACGACCTACGGCATGGCCGAAGAATCGCTCGCATTTTACGGACTACTTATTCCCGTCATGCTCGCGGCCCGCTTCGACGCCGTCGTTGCGGTTGCGGTCATTCTCCTCGGCGCAGGCGTCGGTGTCCTGGGATCGACCATCAATCCGTTCGCGACGGTCATAGCCGCCAACGCGGCAGGAGTGCCGTTCACCTCCGGACTGGGCCTGCGCGTCTTTATCCTGGTGAGTGGATGGGCGATCTGTTCGGCTTATGTGGTCCGCTACGCGCTCAAGGTGCGTGCCGATCCGTCGAGATCGATCGTTGCCGACGAGAGCGCAGCGATCGCCGCGCGGTTCGCGAGTGACGGCCATGACGCACAGGCGCCGCTGAGCAGAACGCAGGTCCTGACCCTGATCATTTTCGCGGCGACATTCGGTATCATGATCTGGGGCGTCGCCTCACAAGGCTGGTGGATGGACAAGATGTCGGCGCTTTTCATTGCGGCATCGATCCTGGTTGGCGTTGTTGGGTGGATGGGAGAGCAGAAATTCATCGATGCCTTCATGGCCGGCGCGAAAGACTTGCTCGGCGTCGCGCTTATTATCGGAATCGCGCGCGGCATCGTCGTAATCATGGATGCCGGTAAAATGACCGACACCATACTGAACAGCGGAGAGCAGGCCTTGGCGGGCCTAGGCGCGGTTGGTTTCATCAACACCATCTTCGGGATCGAGGTCGGTCTGTCCTTCCTCGTCCCATCATCATCGGGGCTGGCTGTCTTAAGCATGCCGATCCTCGCGCCACTTGCAGATTTCTCCGCGGTCGACCGGGCGCTTGTGGTCACCGCCTACCAGTCGGCGAACGGCCTGGTGAACCTCATCAACCCTACTTTCGCTGTCGTGATGGGCGCGCTCGCCATTGGCGGCGTTCCCTATCAGCGGTGGCTCAAATTCATGTGGCCGCTGCTGCTTATCCTGACGGTGCTGATCATGAGCTCGCTCAGCCTCGCAGCTGCGCTTGGGTAAAACCAAGCTGCTCGAACATTTGCAAAAAGGACATCTTCAATGACCGGATTTGGCGTTCATTCCGAAATAGGCAAGCTCCGCAAGGTTATCACCTGCCAACCGGGTCTGGCGCATTCCCGCTTGACGCCGGCGAATGCCGACGCGCTTCTCTATGACGACGTGCTGTGGGTGCAGGAAGCGCGCACCGACCACGCTGATTTTCGTATGAAAATGAGCGCAAGAGGGGTCGAAGTCTACGAGTTTCACGACCTGCTCGGCGCTGTCCTCGCGATCCCCGAAGCGCGGGCATGGGTTCTCGACCGGCGGATCTCAGAGGATCAGGTCGGGCTTGGCATGCTGAGCGAGCTACGCGCCTGGCTAGACGAAATGTCACCCAGCCAGCTCGCCATACACCTGATCGGCGGCATTGCCGTTCATGAACTGCCCTTCAAGGCGCATGACATGTTCGGCAGCTATCTCGGCCCGGACGGGTTCGTCATCCCGCCGCTCCCGAACACGCAGTTCCCCCGCGACAACAGCTGCTGGATCGGCAACGGCCTTACCCTGAACCCAATGTTTTGGCCCGCGCGGCGGCCGGAGACGCTGCTTGTGGCGGCCGTCTACAAATTCCATCCGCTGTTTGCGAGTGAAGATTACCAGATATGGTGGGGGGATCCGGACACTGACCATGGCCCGGCCACACTCGAGGGCGGCGACGTCATGCCTTGGGGCAATGGCACAGTCCTGATCGGTATGGGCGAGCGCACCTCACCGCAAGCCGTGGGTCAGGTCGCTCGCGCGCTCTTCCGCGGCGAGGCGGCACAACGGGTTATTGCCTGCCAGCTACCGCGATCGCGCAGCGCCATGCACCTCGATACGGTTTTTTCCCACTGCGAGCGCGATGTTGCGACC
>CAXGSZ010000353.1:0-3735 GCA_964012455.1 uncultured Alphaproteobacteria bacterium | reverse complement strand
TCGATTGCCTGCGCAAACGCCATCACTACGGCACCACCGGGACCCGACTTCATCTCGACGTGCGGGCGGCATTGCCCTTGGGCGGCGAGCTCTTCGATGAAGACCCGAACGCTTTCCTGGATACAAGGTTGCAGACTGTCGATGAAGTGATGATGGGCGACATCGTGCGCGTCTTGGGGGACGAGGTCACCCTTCGTGTCGAAGTTTCGGCGCAGAATCCCATCGAGCGGATTGAGATCCGCAATGGCATGGAGGTGTTGGAAACTGTGCGCGGTTTCTCGGCGGATGATCTGGGTGAGCGCATCCGTGTCGTCTGGAGCGGCGCCGAGTATCGCGGCCGTGGGCGTGAGACGAATTGGAAGGGGCGGGTCAGCTTCGGCGGCGCCTCGATCCGCCGCATGGCGAAGATCAATGCTTGGAATCTCGAACGCAAGCTGGAGCAGCACGGCCGCGACACGGTTGTCTTCGACGCAATTACCACCGGCAATTTCGGCGGCTTCGACGTGTGGCTCGACGGTGGAGGCGGCGATCTTCACATCGTGACCAATCTTGGCGAGATGCGGGTGCCGCACTCGGAAATCGGCCTGGAAGATGTGACGATGGAGGCCGGCGGGCTCGAAAGGAAGATTCGCGCCTTCCGCCTGCCTGAAGAGAACCCGCACCGCACGATCTCGACGGAGATTGAGGTGCCGCTTAATCTCATCGGCGATAACCCGCTCTGGGTTTGTGTCACTACCGAGGACGGCTTCCAGGCTTGGAGCAGCCCGATCTACGCGTTCCGGTAGGTGACTCCAGCATGTCGGAGCCAGGAAGGGGCGCTGTTAACACTCGTACCTTGTCGCGGAACGAAAGTCCGCACCATCGGACCTGTTCTACCGATCTGTATAGGGTCGTTTCAATTCGCGTAACCAGTAGGACGTCATGAGACGGGTGGCTTCCGTTCAGAAACACTCGATCATCACGGCGTGCTCTTGGTAAAGGCGCTTTGAAAACATTATGTATCCGACGCGCTCAACCACGGGAACCTCGGACTTCTCGATCCTCTGCCGGTATGTTGGAAAGCGCGTCGTCGAATCTTCCAAGGCGCCCTCGATAATGGCCACGGCGTCGGCTCGGCCCTTGAGCAGCAAGCTGAGCATTTTATTGTATTTGGACATCTCAAGGATAATGGCTTCCTTGTCCTTCAAGACAGGAAGGATCGAGGCTCCGCGCTCCGCGTTATATTTTTTTCCCTGACGCGATTCCATTCGCGAGGATGTCCGCGTTCTCGCCTTTCCGGACAATCGCGATATAGCGATACCTGGAGAATACCCGTTCCGTGTCCCGTTGCTCGTTGGCGGTCGGGTAATGCCCGAACTCGGTTCGGCCTTTATTATAACTGCTGTTTGTAGCGGCCCCGAGCGTTCCGGAGGCGACTTCTTTTAAAATCCGCTTCCAGGTATTCTGGTGGAACGACACGGTGCGACCGAATTTGCCGCCAACGCGATTCGCAAGATCGACAAACCAACCGTGACGTTCTTCCGATAGCTTACCGTTGATGGGATTGATGCGTGCGTGATCTGTGCCCGTAAAACCGATGGAGATGTTGAGCGGTGTTTCAGCGTATGACGGTAATCCGCTGAATATCACTGCACAAAGCCCTGCACAGTCGGCGCATTGCAGCAATGCCTTCATTCGTACACACCCCTAATGTGGCGCTGAAAGATTTCAGGCCTGAGCGCCCCCCGAGCGGCGTCCAAAAGTCGGGCGGAACCCCTTTGGCAACGAGCCGGAATAGGGCCGTGTTACGCCGCCGGCGGTGCGAATGAGGTGAGATCGATGCCGTCTACCGCAGACTTGTACTCGTCGATGCTCGGTGTTCTGCCAAGGATGGTCGAGAGGACGACGACCGGCGTTGACGCGAGGAGGGATTCGCCTTTCTTGTCGTCCGCATCTTCCACGACACGGCCCTGGAAGAGACGCGTGGACGTGGCCATGACCGTGTCGCCCTTTTCCGCCTTTTCCTGGTTACCCATGCAGAGATTGCAGCCCGGGCGTTCCAGGTACATGATGTTGTCGTACTTCGTACGTGCGTCCGTTTTTGGTGCGCTATCGTCGAACTCGAAGCCGGCGTACTTCTGCAAGATGCTCCAATCGCCTTCTTCCTTCAACTCGTCGACGATGTTGTAGGTTGGCGGTGCGACAATTAGTGGCGCCTTGAACTCGACCGTGCCGTGCATCTTCTCCAGATTGCGGAACATTTGCGCAACGATCTTCATGTCGTCCTTGTGCACCATGCAGGAACCGACAAAGCCGAGGTCGACCTTCTTCTCTGCGTTGTAGTGCGAGATCGGGCGGATCGTATCGTGCGTATAGCGTTTCGAGGGATCAATGTTCTCGACATCCGGATCCGCGATCATCGGTTCGTCGATCTTGTCCAGATCGATGACGACTTCGGAGAAATACTTCGCGTTGTCGTCCGGCGCCAGTGCCGGGTTTTCGCCCGATTTGATCTCGGCGATGCGCTTGTTGGCGATGTCGATCAAGCCTTGTAGCATTTGGGCTTCGTTATCCATGCCCTTGTCGATCATGACTTGAATGCGGCTCTTCGAGATCTCGAGGGATTCGATAAGCGTGGCACCATCCGAAATGCAGATGGAGGCTTTCGCCTTCATCTCGGCTGTCCAGTCCGTGAAGGTGAAGGCCTGGTCCGCCAGAAGCGTGCCGATGTGGACTTCGATAACTCGGCCCTGAAAAACGTTGTCGCCGAACTGCTCCAACATCTGGGCTTGCGTAGCATGGACCACGTCGCGGAAGTCCATATGGTCGCCCATTCGGCCCTTGAAAGTGACCTTTACGGATTCGGGGATGGGCATTGTCGCTTCGCCGGTCGCCAACGCGAGCGCCACCGTTCCGGAATCTGCCCCGAAAGCGACGCCCTTGGACATCCGGGTGTGGGAATCGCCGCCGATAATGATAGCCCAGTCATCGACCGTAATGTCATTCAAAACCTTATGAATAACGTCCGTCATGGGATGGTAATTCTCCTTCGGGTCCCGGCCAGTAACGAGGCCGAAATTGTTCATGAACTCCATGAGCTTCGGCGTATTCGCCTGGGCCTTTAAGTCCCAGACTGATGCGGTGTGGCATCCCGACTGATAGGCACCGTCGACATCCGGTGAGAGTACCGTCGCGGCCATGGCTTCCAATTCCTGAACCGTCATCGGGCCGGTCGTGTCTTGTGAACCGACGATGTTCACCCGAACGCGTACGTCAGAGCCCGCGTGCAGGATGGTATCTTCCGCGACGCCGACGGCGTTCTTGTTGAAGATTTTTTCGACCGCAGTGAGACCTTGACCGCGGTGCGAAAGTTCTTTCGACGGAGCGTAGGCGGATTTGAGCTCGGTCCCGAGCGCGTCGGCCGCAAATGTCTGTAGTTTCTTACCGAAGACGACCGCGTAAGACCCGCCGGCCTTGATGAACTCGACGCTTTGCGGTGAGAAGGAGGAAGCGACGTCCATTAGTTCTTCCATTCCGTCCGCGCCGCACAGTTTTCCGTCTTTTGTCTTGATGGTCAAAACGGTACCCGTGGCGACGGAGTATTTCTCCTCGAGAACGGGATTGCCGTCATTGTTGAGGATCGGATTACCGTCCTCGTCCATCACGCGACCCCAGTTCTTCAGGTCGATACCGATACCACCGGTCACACCCACCGTGGTCAGAAAGATGGGCGAAATACCATTGGTACCGCCCACA
>CAXGSZ010000352.1:0-3739 GCA_964012455.1 uncultured Alphaproteobacteria bacterium | reverse complement strand
GCCGCGATAAACGATACGATGGACGCAACCTTGCTCGGCTATGCGTACGCGAAAAGCCCGATCGATGTGGCTTGCTGGGACCTTTCCGGTAAGGCCTGGGGAGCCAGTGTCTCAGAATTACTTGGTGGCGTTCGGCAACCTGAGTTTCCGCTATATTTTGCCGTACCGCTCGGCACACCCGAGGATATGAGTAACTATGTTAGAGCGCGCCGCGCGGAAGGAATCCATCGCTTCCAGTTGAAGATAGGCGGTGACCCGGCGCTCGACGCAGTCAGGGCTAGGACCGTCATAGAGAATACCGAAGACGACGATGTCATTATTGGAGATGCGAATTGCGGTTGGCGCCTCAATGAGGCGATCCAGGCGGCTCGCGCGATGGCAGAGCTCCCGCGTTTCTATTTCGAACAGCCGTGCCCGACGATGGAGGAATGTATAGAGGTTCGGAAGCATACGACCCTGCCGATGATTTACGACGAGGTCGTGAGTGATGTGGCAACGCTTCTGCGCGCCGTGCGCGAAGGTGGCGCGGGGGGATTTAATTTGAAAATTTCGAAAGTGGGTGGCCTGACAAAAGCGAAGCTCATGCGCGACCTCGGTCAGGAGCTCGGGCTTCAAGTAACCGTAGAAGACACCTGGGGCGGAGATATTGTTTCGGCGACATCCGCCCATGTGGCCGCTTCGACAAAACAACACAGCCTATTAAGCGTGTCATTCATGAACGATTGGACCAACGAGCATATTGCTGGGCATCAACCGAAAAGCCGGAATGGTTTCGGTAGTGCCCCCAGGGGACCTGGGTTGGGTATTGACGTGGACGCCTCGTTACTTGGCGCGCCGCTGATCAGTGTCGGTTCCGAATGACTTACGAACTCCATCTTCATATTGATACTCGTGAGCTGTTTGCTGATGGAGTGCCCTTTGGAAAGGCGGGGTCCTATGAGCGCATCGTCGGACGTGCTGAAGTCTTCCTATCCCCCGATTCCGCGCATTACCAAAAAGTGGTCGATCTCGCGTATGCGCCTCAAGATGAACGAGGCCGGGTGCGATACGAGACTGATGTCTATCTCTTGAAACCCGTGGATATGCGGCGCGGAAACCGAAGGCTATTTTTCGATGTTGTAAATCGTGGTGACAAACGCGCGTTGCAGTTCTTCAACGACGCGGCAGCGTCCAATGACCCGGTCTCTCATGCCGATGCCGGCAACGGCTATCTCATGCGGCTGGGATACAGCATATTGTGGTGCGGCTGGCAGGCGGATGTGCTTCCAGGTGCTGGACGGTCAACCATTGCGGTGCCTATCGCGCGAGACGGCGACCGTGACATCACGGGCACCGTTCGGGAAGAGATCATCGTTGACGAAGATAGTGTTGTTTCAATTCCTCTTTCCGGAAAGGCAGTAACCCGCAGTCATCCGGCGATCTCGTTCGCAACGGCATCGGCGTCGTTGAGCTGTCGGCAGTGCGAAACTGATGAACGCATTCAAGTGCCTGAGACTGAATGGAAATTCGCTCGGCTTGGAGCGGAAGGAAACCCGGAAGCCTCGGAGACTGATATTTATTACCCGCGGGGTTTCCGGCCTGGTTGGATTTACGAAGCGATCTACACCGCCAAGGATCCGCAGCTTCTCGGTTTCGGATTTGCGGCCGTGCGCGATCTTGTCGACATGCTGAGACATGATTCGACGGATGGGCGCGGTGAGGCTAATCCCCTCGCCGATGAGAGCGGGCAGCCCTTGATTGAGATGGCTTACGCCTGGGGTCGGTCTCAAAGCGGTCGATACTTACGAGAATTCGTCTACCAAGGTTGGAACGTGGGCCGTTCGGGTCGGCCAATCTTCAACGCGGTTTGGCCTCATGTGACGGGAGGGGGACGTCTCGCTCTAAATCTCCGTTTTGGTCATCCGGACCGGTATCCCCGCCAGCACGAACAGCACCTTTACCCTTCCGATCAATTTCCGTTTGCCTACGTAAAATCGACTGATCGTTCCTCTGGGGAAACGGATGCGTTGTTGCGTCATCCGGAAACCGATCCATTGGTCTTCCATACGCAAACCGCGTCCGAATACTGGCAGCGGCGGGGCTCTTTGGTTCATGCGGATTCACGTGGCGAAGATCTCGAAGAACACCCACATGTAAAGATGTATCTGTTCGCAAGCAGCCAGCATCATGCTGCACCGGGTATTACACCGCAATCTGGACCGCACCAAAACCCGAGTAATCCTCTAAACACGAGCCCGTTATTGCGTGCGCTTCTCGTCCGTCTCGACGAATGGGCGACGACGGGCAAACCGCCTCCGCCAAGTACTGTGCCGCGCTGTGACGATGGCACGCTTGTTGACGTGTCCACCGTGCACGACCGGTTTCCCAAGATCGCTGATGTTCGGCCACCGGAAAGCCCGAATCGTCTATTTCCGCAAGACTACGGATCGACATACGCTGATGGCATCGCCGCGGAGGAACCACCCCGGGTCGATCAAACATTTGAATATGCCGTTCGCGTACCGATCGTAGATGCGGATGGAAACGATATTCCAGGTATACGTACGCCGGACGTCACAGTACCACGAGCGACCTATACCGGTTGGAACATGCGCTCGGAATCGGTAGGACCGAATGTGATGTACAGTATTGTGGGAAGTTACCTGCCATTCGCAGGAACCGAAGCTGAGCGTCAGAAAACGGGCGACGAACGTTTGAGCCTCGCGGAGCGCTATCCGTCTACGGCGGACTATGTGCGGCAGGTATCGGAAGCTGCACACGAATTGCACCGGCGAGGACTGCTTCTGGCCGAAGATGTGGAACGTTATATCGCCGCAGCGAAGAACGCGGATTGAGTATCGTGTGGGTAAGGGAGAATAACGTGTGAAAGGCACGTCCGCGGCGGCTGGTGAAATCTGCCGGTTACTATGGGAGACATTGGGTACGGATTCCAAGCGCCAATTAAAAGGGACGCCTTGTTCGCTTGCGAATTCCCGAGCAGCGGTAAAAATTCACGGCACGGTGCAGTCGTGCCGGTCCCTGAAAAATCACACCCTTTTTCCGTCGAAGACTCCTGTGATTTGGGTCGTTGTCATCACTGCCGATCATCACCGTTAACTCTGTTTGGAAGACCGTCGCCAAAATGAGTGCCAGCGCTTTGAGGCTGTAGGGGTTACGCCCTTTCCGGATCAGGCTACAGGTAGTAGCTCGCATTTGCCGCGACTGCGCGGACAACGCGCTTGCCACTGGTAAACATAACGTACCAGTGCACAAACTGACCGCCGCCGGAATGGCCGAAGATGAAAAACCACCGCATGACAGCCCAGCCTGCTTCGATGCCAGGTCCACGCTTTTCTCCAAGAGACTGACGCCCCACACAAGAGACGGCTTCACGGCTTTGTGTTTATTTATAACGTTGCCCCAGTTGAAGTATCTTGAGTAAGGCCAGCTATCATTTTCGAACTCAGGGACGATCAAGAACGCGCGATATTTATCCGAAAGTGGCTTCTAAGCCTTGAAATATCCTTGCGCCGACCGGCCCTTTCCTTGGATGACGACCAAGCAGCGAACAGGCTTATTTCCATTATCGAAGTCTTTGGAATATAGTCGTGGGTCCGGATCTCACGGACAATACCTTCGTCGTCTATGCGAACGGTGGTGCCCGTCGCGCTATCGAACTTGGGCCGACTGTCGCGTGCGCTTGATATCACCAACATAAAAGCTGCGAGGACAATGATCGACGGCAATGCTCGAATCGCTT
>CAXGSZ010000351.1:0-3747 GCA_964012455.1 uncultured Alphaproteobacteria bacterium | reverse complement strand
CGCCTTCGGAATATCGTTAATCGCACCAGCCGCCTGTCCCGTGGGAAAATTGGCGATTCCCGGCATACCGACCGCCTTGGCCGGCGCCACCAGTTTCTCGACACGCATACGCTGCCACGGCATCGGCAGCAGTTCGTTGTCCCGGCCGTGCCAACGGGACGTAAACTCGTTCTTCAATACGCGGCTCGGTTTTCCTGTATAACAGCGCGATACGATTGTCCCGGTCTCGTCCGCCTTGAGAATACCTTGCTTGTGCGCTTCGGGCGCGGTCGCTTCTTCAGTCGCGATGAAACGGGTGCCAATCCACGCACCTTCTGCGCCCAGCATCATACCGGCGGCAATGCCCCTGCCATCGATGATGCCACCGGCGGCCAGTACAGGAATACTGACCGCATCAACCACGCCCGGCACCAGTACCATAGTCGTGACGGTGCCTACATGTCCGCCCGCTTCCATTCCTTGCGCGACGATGATATCGACACCCATATCTTCCAGTCGTTTCGCATGTCGTACGGCACCCACCATCGACATGACTTTCGTGCCCGCTGCATGACACTCCTCGACGAGCCAACGCGGTGTGCCAAGGGCGGAGACCATGAGCGGCACCTTCTCTTCAAGCGTAACTTCGACCTGATCACGCGCCAGCTCGATGGTCAGCGGCGGGGGTGGATTGCCCTTCAGGCCCTCGACTTTCGGCATCAAATCTTCGAGGAATTCCGGAAACGGCGGCACTTCACGGGTGCTCAGATCTTTCGGAATGTCCCCCGGTATCAACAGATCGACACCGAAAGGCTTATCCGTGATTTCCCGCACGGCGCGAATCTCCGCCCGAAGTTCATCGGGCGTGCAGAACGTGGCGCCGAGAACGCCGCAGCCACCGGCTGCCGATATGGCCGCCGTCAAAGGCGCCATCGTCACGCCGCCCATTCCAGCCGCGAAGATTGGATACTCGATCCCGAGCATGTCGCATATCGATGTGTGCAGGGTCATAGTTTTGTCTCCTTCAGTCCGTCCGGCGCTTCAACATCACGATCTTGTCGATCTCGAAGACCGTATCGTCGTTCTGATTGAGGACGTGGTCGCGGAACGTCACGATCCCCTTTTCCGATGTCTTGGTCTCCCGCTTCGAGACGACCTCGACCTCCGTTCGGATTGTATCGCCGGCCCGCACCGCGGCCAGAAAATGGCCGCGTTCGACGGACAACAGAGATATAACCGTGTCGCGGAACAAGGCTTCGGTCATAGCCGTAGATACCGACATGGTGAAGGCACTGGGTGCGATCCGCCCGCCGTACTGCGTGCGTTTTGCATATTCCTCGTTAATGAAGAGCGGTACGTGATAGCCGACGAAGGCGCAGAACAGCGAGAGGTCTCCTTCCGTCACCGTACGGCCGTAGGTTTCGTATCGCTTGCCAACCTCAAAATCTTCCCAATACATCGACATCCCGCTCATCCCCTCGGTACGACCTGGTAGATGTGAAACCCTTCAAGCACGACTTCATCACGCTGGTTGATCATCGCCGTCGCAAAGCGCACGAACCGGCGTTTACCCTCCTGCCAGATCTTCTCCACCGTCAGCTCCGTCCGGATCGTATCACCAACGGTGACCGGCTTGAGAAAACGGCTCCCCTGTTCGATGAAAACGAACCCATCGATCTGAAAGCTCGCATCCGAACCACCCAGCGCCGTCATTCCGGCGAGCAAGAGGCCGTGCGCCAGGGGTGCGCCGAATTTGGTGGATTTGGCGTACTCGACGTCATAGTGGATCGGGTGATTGTCGCCTGTAAGACCGGAAAAGAAGAGAAAATGCGCATCAGTCAGCGTTTTCGAAGGCGTGCTGAATACCTGGCCCTCTTCGATTTCTAGCGCCTGTTTCATACTCGCTCCTTTCGCTCGCCATATGGTCGACCGTTCACGAAATGGCCGACGGAACACGTTTTCCCTACCCACAAAACTGGGCCGACGATATGGAGACGGCTAGGGGAATGCCTTCACACGCGCTAGGTTGAGCTTACCGCAAAGCTTGATAGACCGCATCCGCTGCATCGAGGAAACGATCATCCTGACCGGCATGCCCGACGACCTGCAGTCCTATCGGCAATCCTTGAGGACCGGTATAAAGCGGCAAGTTGATCGCCGGTCCATGCAAACCGGTCCAAATTCTGTTAAAGGGTGGCTCACCGATCGTGGTCAGGTCCGCCGGCGCCTCGGCAGGAGCACTCGGGGTGATTAACACATCCCAGCCCTGCAGCGATTCCGCGTATCGCCGGCGGTAATCGCTGAGTTTGGCCAACCCGGCCTGATACTCTGTCGGCGTTACCTTTAGGCCGTTCGGCACCCGATTGTTCCGCATGTTATTGCTCAACAAATCGGGAAAGTTCACCCATTCATATGCGAGCGTGCGTGAAATTTCGTACCCGGAAACGGCGTCGAACCCTCCGATCGCGTCATCGAAACCATCAGGCAGATCAAAGTCCGCAACAACAGCGCCAGCGGCCTCCAAATCGCGCGCGGCACGCAAGAGGCATTTCTGCGTGGCGGCGTCCGCAAGATGCCAGTTGGGCGTTCGGCACACGCCAACCCGAACATCGTCGATTGCCGCCGTTTCGATCGGGCGATAAGGCGCGTGTGTCAGCACGGCGCGCATCAAAGCCTGGTCCGCCATCGTTCGGCTCATCATCCCGAGCGTATCGACGCTACGGGTGTTGTCATGCACGCCGAGAGGATTGTAGTCACCATAGGTGGGCTTGTACCCAATGCAGCCGCAAAACGCGCCGGGCCGGACAATAGAGCCACCCGTCTGCGTTCCAAAGGCGACGGCAACCATATAATCTGTGACCGCAGCGGCTGAACCACTTGAGGAACCGGCAGGCGAGTGTGCCGGGTTATGCGGGTTCTTGGTTTTGCCCGGACATTGGGCGGCGAACTCGGACGTGACCGTCTTTCCGAGCACCAGCCCCCCGGCGCCCCGCACCAGCGCAACACAAGGTGCATCCGTGCACGGCCGGTTGTCCTTGTGGATCGGTGAGCCGTGCGTCGTCGGCATATCCCGCGTATCGATGATGTCTTTCACGCCCAAGGGCACCCCGTGAATCAGTCCTTTGGACGGGCCCCCATCTAATGTCTTAGCGGCTGCTATCACCGCATCAGGGTCGAGATACTCCCACGCACCGACCTGTTCTTCGCGGGCTTCGATCCGTTCGAGTAAGGCACGCGTCACCGCCTCACAGGTAGTTTCACCGGCTTCGATGGCCGCCGCCGTCTCGACGGCACTGAGTTTGGTGAGGTCCATATGCCAATTCCCGCTTCCGATTCATGATCGCCAAAAATAACAATAGGCTTCGACCTCGCTGCGATAAGTTCAGCTATACAACCCGGTTGCAGTGCTATCTCGTGAACGGCCCGGGAACTTACGGACCCAGGCTAGTCGACCTTCGCGGCAACAGCCTCGATTTCAATCTCAATTCCGGGACGGGGAAACGGTCCTACGACGAGCAGCGTCGCGGGCGGCGCATTATCTCCCATCTTGTCCAGGCGAATTTTCTGAAAGTCCTCGAGAATCGGCGCGTTGGTGAAGAAACACTAAACTTGATCACCTCATCGAATGACATATCCGCGGCTTCGAGAATGATACGGAGACGTTCGAATATTACCTCGACCTGTTCCGGCGGCGAGTCTGGTATTGAACCGTCCAAACGTTGACCAACCTGTCCGTTGCTGACGAGGAGCCGCGCATTGTCAGGTATC
>CAXGSZ010000350.1:0-3748 GCA_964012455.1 uncultured Alphaproteobacteria bacterium | reverse complement strand
TTCCGATCAGGGTAAGCTGATTGGGGTGCCGAAGATGGAAACCGGTTACCACAACGAACTCGACAAGTCCGAATGGGGCCTCATCGAGGCGCGCATCTATAGTTATCGCGGTTTTATCTTTGCTTGCTGGGATGTGGAGACACCCGATCTCGAAGAGTATCTCGGCGATCTGCGGTTTTATTTCGACGACTATTGCGAATTGCCCAACGGTAGCTATGGCGACTGGGAAGCCTTTGGCGGCATCTTCAAATGGCGAGTGCCGTGTAACTGGAAATTCGGTGCCGAGAATTTCGGTGGTGATTACTACCACAACCCATCGCATGCCTCGGTCGACCAGGTCATCCTCTCACCCTCTGGCGTCAAGGGTCGCCACACATATGACGCAGTCACGCATGAAAGAGAGTTGTGGAAACTGAACGTGCTGACCAAGGAAGGCCACAACGCGCGAGGCGAGTTGTTCAAGGATATTTACGAATACGTGCCAACCTACCAGGAAATGGCGGTGGTTGAGGACTATTTCCGTGACTGCTACCGCATCCGTCAGGAAAAACTGGGCGACAAATCACGCTGGTACGGGCACGGTGGGACAATCTTCCCAAACGTCTCCTATTCCAACGGCGTGCAGAGCATGGGATTATGGCATCCCAGCGGTCCGCACGAAACCGAAATTTGGCGGATCTTCCTTGCACCGAAAGACGCCCCGGATGAGGTCAAGGATGTCCTGCGTCACTACGTGATCCGCTATCAGGGACCGTCCGGCCTTACCGAGCAGGACGACATGGAGAATGGGGCTCGGCGCATGAAGGCGCGAGAGGCACCATCGCCCGGCGCCACGCCTATCACTACGGAATGGGCCTGGGCCACGAACAGCGAGCCTGGCCCGCCCAATGGCTTGGAGGCGACATTTACGCTTCGGAAGATGTCTCCGAACAGAACCAGCGCGCCTACTACGCCCGGTGGGCTCGTATGATGGACGTCCCTCCGGGATCCAGCCGCCAGCCGGTCCTCGTCGAAGCAGCAAACTAGGTGGGTCGGATGGACACAACGTCGAAACGCGCGCTGATCGACGAACTACTGCTGAGCCACCAAGTCGAACAGTTTTACAACGCCGAGGCGGAGCTGCTTGACAACCGTCAGTTCAATACCTGGCTCGACCTGTAGGCGGAAGACATCCGCTACTGGATGCCGGTCACCGTCAATAAAGAATCCGGAAAATGGGATGAAGAGCGCATCCGTGAAGGCAAGGATTTGAACTGGTTCGACGAAGGCAAGTTCGAACTGGAACAGCGGGTCCGCCAGATCGAGACCGGACTACACTGGGCCGAAGAGCCGATTTCGCGCACGAGCCACATGTTCTCGAATCTGCAGGTAACGGACAACAGCGCCACCCTCGCCACGCGATGTCGCTTCCTAATCTACCGCAACCGCGGCGAGACCGAGACCGACTTCTTCATTGGTAAGCGCCACGACACGCTCCGCCGCGACGGTTCTGGCTTCAAGATCGCCACCCGACAAATCTTCCTTGATCAGAGCGTCCTTCTCGCCAAGAACTTGACCCTCTTCTTCTAGCGCTGGCCTCGACCGTCTTTCAAAATCGCGTCAGTAGGAATTGCGTTTAAAAGAATACGACATTTTGTCTTCGTCATTAGGATGCCCTTGCTCGCCCAAAGCCGGCCATCAATCCGCATTTGCAGCTCGTTTCGCTTCGCGGGCAGATCCTTATTCCGCCGGCACAAAACCCTTCATGACCGCTACACACTCGCCCAAAGGCCATATTCTGCAGCGCTCAACGCCGGGAAAGCTTCCCCTTTAAAGAAACCATCGAGGTTGGGGTCAATGGTTAAATCGCCTATTTTTAAACTCTTCCTCACGGAGTTACCGCGCTTCTGTCATTGAGATTGTTTCTTGGAGTTACGTAGTAGAGCGCCCCACACAACTACCTTATTGGCGAAAGGTCTCACTTAGGGTGACGATTTATGGCATATCATGCTGCATTGCTTAATAAACGACGCCTGCCATGCATTTGTCCCCTAAATCGGAACGCGTACTTCATTGTCGGATTCACTAATCCGGAGCGATTGCCATGCCCATGTCCGTTGATGCGACAACCTTGAAAGCCATGCTGCACGATGGCAGCGAACTGGCGCTGCTCGACGTACGCGAGGAAGGCCAGTTCGGTGTCGCGCATATGCTTTACGCCATCCCGCTTCCCTACAGCATACTTGAGATGCGTCTAGGAATCCTGGTCCCACGGAGATCGACGCGGACCGTCCTCATCGATTCCGGCGACGACGTGGGAGCCCGTGCGGCGGCTCGTATGAACGCGCTCGGTTACGATGACGTCGCCATTCTCGAAGGTGGCATGGATGCCTGGGGTGCGGCCGGCTACGAGGTCTTCATGGGCGTCAACGTGCCCTGCAAGGCGTTCGGTGAAGTCGTCGAACACGCAGCCCACACACCCTCCATTTCAGCGGAAGAGCTTCATGCGATGCAAGCCGCAGGCGAAAAGGTCGTCGTATTAGACGGGCGAACGCCCGCGGAATTTAAACGTATGAGTATCCCGCAAGGGATTAGCGTGCCCAACGGGGAACTGGTCTACCGCGTGCACGACTTCGCACCCGATCCCGAGACCACCGTCATCGTGAACTGCGCCGGGCGCACGCGCTCCATTATCGGCGCACAGACGTTGATCAATGCCGGCCTGCCCAACCGCGTCGTGGCCTTGCGCGGCGGTACCATGGGTTGGCGGCTCGCTGGTCTTGAACTCGACCACGACAGCGACCGCAGTTACGGCCAACTGAGTGACGCCGCGCGGCGGGAGGCACTCGGTCGCGCCAATCATATGCGGGAACATTGGGGTATTCGCACGGCTGACCGAACGACGCTAGAGAACTGGCGCGCAGATAATACACGGACGACCTATCTACTCGACGTGCGTAGCGAGGAAGAGTACTCTGCGAGACACCTGCCGGGTTCCCTCTTTGCGCCAGGCGGCCAGCTCGTCCAGAGCATCGACCATTGGTGCGGGACCAAGAACGCGCGTGTCGTGCTGCTCGACGATGAGACAAACGTCCAGGCGATCACGACGGCGCATTGGCTCGTGCAGATGGGGTGGGAAGTCTACGTGCTGGACGGCGGCGTCGATGCGGATGCGGCGGAGACCGGAATGCCCAAGGCACCGACACTGGGCCTTGATCAACTGACGCTTCAAGAGATGGATGGAGAGACGGTCGCATCGGGCCTCGCCGACAGATCATTGGTGTTGGCCGATGTCGACGTTAGCGCCGACTATATAGAAAACCGCCTCCCGGGAGCCGTCTGGGGCGTGCGGCCCCGTGCGCAGGCACTGCTCAATGCGCTCGCTAGCGCGCCGAAGATTGTCCTCTACTCAATGCACGAGACGCGAGCCCGGTTAATCGCTTTCGACCTCCAGGAGATGTCGGACAAGCCGATAGCGATCCTGTCCGATGGCCGTGAAAAATGGAGTGCGGAAGGCCGCGAAATAGAGCCGACTCCGGCCGGTACCCTGACGGAGCAGGACCAAATCGATTTCCTTTTCTGGGTGCATGACCGCCATCTCGGCAACGATCAGGCGGCCCGGGATTATCTTGCTTGGGAAGAGCAACTGCCGGCGCAGATCGAAGCCGACGGCGATACGAACTACAATATTGTAACGCTATAAAAGCCCCGCTGCCGGAGTTCCAATCCCCCGAGGATCGGCCGCCACTAGCGGAAAGTCGATTCCGCC
>CAXGSZ010000349.1:0-3762 GCA_964012455.1 uncultured Alphaproteobacteria bacterium | reverse complement strand
TTTTATACTCGATCACCAATACGCCGTCTCCGGGGCACAGGAGCCAGAAGCGTTCTATCCTTTATTTGACCTCTTAACGGTTGAACGCCGCGCCGCCGCATCCCTCCCCTGACATCCGCATTTCGAATAGCCTCAGTCGATGAGGCTAGCGAGATCAGACAGCAGTTGGTGAGCACCTTTCACCCGCTTTTCCGCCGATGTCCAGTCGTGCAAACAGACTAGTTTTTGATCCGGTCGCAATTTCATCGACTGGAAGTTTCGCTGGATATAGCCGATTAGGCGCTCAGGATTAGGCGGTGTATTATCCCGGAAACTCAACACCGCGCCTTTCGGACCCGCATCAATCTGCTCCACACCCGCAAGCTTGCAAAGTTGCTTGACCGCCAGCACCTCCAAAAGATTCTCGACTTCTTGTGGAAGCGGGCCGAACCGATCGATCATCTCCGCTGCAAACGCCTCAATCTCGTCTTGGCCGACTAGGAAGGACAGTCGCCGATAAAGACCAAGGCGCACGGACAGATCCGCGACATAGCCTTCCGGAATCAGTACCGATGTCCCGAGCGAAATCTGCGGCGTCCATGTCTCTTCCTCACTCGCATCCCCGCTTTCGCGCAGCGAAGCAATTGTTTCTTCCAACATGTGCTGATACAGCTCCACACCGACTTCACGGATATGGCCGGACTGTTCGTCTCCAAGCAGGTTTCCCGCACCCCGTATGTCCAGGTCATGACTTGCGAGCGAGAATCCTGCACCCAACGTATCGAGCGCCTGCATAACCTCTAGGCGCCGCATGGCGGTCGGCGTAACCGTCTGTCCGGGTGGCAACGTCAAGTATGCATACGCCCGCATCTTCGAGCGCCCTACACGGCCGCGCAACTGATAGAGCTGAGAAAGACCAAAACGATCGGCCCGATGGACGATAATCGTATTCGCCTTCGGTATATCGAGGCCCGCTTCGACGATATGAGTGCTTAACAAAATATCGTATCGACCATCGACGAATCCGCCCATCACCTCTTCCAGTTGCGCTGTCGGCATCTGGCCATGCGCCAATGCAATACGGGCATCCGGAACGAGTTCGACCAGACGGCGATAAACGTGATCGAGATCGGCTATTCGCGGGCAAACGTAGAAGATCTGACCGCCGCGGAACCTTTCGCGCTGAATTGCTTCACGCATGACAACGGGGTCATACGGCATCACAAATGTTCGCACGGCGAGCCTATCGACGGGCGGCGTTGCGATCAGACTCATCTCCCGAACGCCCGCGAGCGCCATCTGCAGCGTACGGGGTATAGGTGTTGCGGTAAGGGTCAACACGTGAACATCGGCTCGTAGCTGTTTAAGGCGTTCCTTCTGGGCCACGCCAAAATGCTGCTCTTCATCGATGATCAGCAGGCCTAAATTCTTAAACTTTATCGTCTTGGAAAGCAGTGCGTGCGTCCCGACGACGATGTTGATAGCGCCATTGGCGAGTTCATCACGAACGGCCTTTGCCTGCTTGCCTGTCACCATACGGGAGAGCTGCCCGAGTTTTACAGGGAGACCCTTGAAGCGTTCGGCGACGGTTGCGAAATGTTGCCGAGCCAGCAATGTCGTCGGGACAACCATCGCGACCTGTTTTCCGGACATCGCAGCGACGAATGCAGCTCTTAGCGCCACTTCCGTCTTGCCGAATCCGACATCGCCGCAGATCAAGCGATCCATTGGCCGCCCGGAACCGAGATCGGACACGACATCTTCTATGGCGCGGAGCTGGTCCTCCGTCTCAGTCCAGGCAAATTCCGCGCAGAACTGCTGGTAACTGCCGTCTTCCGGCAGACCGGTACGCTCCGCCCTCTTTAGCTCCCGCTCGGCTGCGGTCTTCAGAAGAGCCTCCGCAATGATCCGGATACGCTCCCGGACTTTCGCCTTGCGTGCTTGCCAGGCCGCACCACCCAATCGGTCTAGTTGGGCGCCCGCCTCTTCACTTCCGAAGCGGGACAACACCTCGATATTCTCCACGGGAACGTACAGGCGATCTCCACCCGCATATTCGACCGTCAGGCAATCATGCGCCGCCGCGTCGACCTGAAGCGTCTCGAGCCGGATATACCGTCCCACACCATGGTCCACGTGAACGACAAGATCGCCATCTGCAAGACTGGAGGCTTCGGAGATAAACTCTTCGGCCCGTCGGCGCCGTCGCGCCGGCCGAGCCATCCGCTCGCCCAATATATCCTGCTCGCTATAGGCAACGAATTCAGTCGTTGAAAATCCGCGCGCGATATCTAGCGCCGCAACGGAAATCGATGCCGCGGGACGCTCCGAAAGCGCCTGCCAGCTCTCAATCACCTCGACACGGGCGACGCCATGATCCTTAAGAAGCCCAGCCAATCGATCTCGGGAACCATTGCTAAAGGCAAATACGACAGCTTTCCGTTCGGTTTCGGCGCTAACGCGTTCACGAAAAACATCGAAAAGATTTACGTCCGGCCGATGACGCGCCTCGGTAAAGTCCGCGGTCAAACGACCGCCAAGATCTATGGTCGTCGACCCGTTCGGACCGGACGCAAAGGGGAAAAGTGTAAGGACCGTTTGTTCGGAAAGGCAATCTTCCCACTCCGCTTGCGCGAAATAGAGCCGTTCCGGCGGCAGCGGTTTGTAAGGCGGTGTCTCATCATTTGCATCCCGCACGGTCGCCGGCATCATTTCACGCCGTGCTTCGTAGAACTCGTTAATGAGCTCAAAACGCGCCATGATCGCCTGCTCCACCTCATGATCCAGGACCACCGTAGCAACGGGTACATAGTCGAACAGGGTTTCCATTCCATCCGAGAAAAGCGGTAACCAGTGTTCAACGCCGGGGTGATGAATACCGGCGCTTACCGCCTCGTAGAGTGCATCGTTTCCGACCGGAGGGCCAAAAAGTAAGCGATAGCCCTCCCGGAACCGCTCGGTAGACGGATCATCGAAGGCTATTTCGCTGACCGGCCCCAGGACGAAACGTTCGGATGAACCAGTTGTTCGTTGTGACATAGGATCGAAATGCCTGATCGTTTCAAGTTCATCTCCAAAAAAATCGAGGCGGTAGGGCTGCGGCGTTCCTGGGGGAAAAACGTCCACAATCCCACCGCGGAATGCGAACTCACCCGGCTCTCGAACCGTGGCGGATCGGCGATAACCATTGCGCTGGAAATAGGCGGAGAATGCTTCTTGCGGCAGGTTTTCACCCACGGATCCCGTTAATACGCCTGCCGAAAAAAGGGATCGTGATGGTACGCGCTGAAGAACGGCACTGACCGTGGTCAGTATCAGGCCCGTCTTTGGTTGCTCGGATAACCGCCCGAGTGTATCGAGACGTCGTGCCACAATCTCCGGATTTGGTGACACTCGATCGTATGGAAGGCAATCCCAGGCTGGGAACTCGAAAACATCGAGATCAGGAGCAAAGAAACGGACTGCCGAAGACATGGCGGCCATGCGCGCATCGTCACGGCAAACATGCACGACGGACCGACTGCGTGCTTCCTCGCTCAAAACCAGCGCATCGTATCCTTCCGGCGCTCCGGTCGCGACGATATGGCCAGCTTGTGCCGCGATTAGTGAGATGAATCGCCTCCGCGCTGCCGAACGCTCTCAATAAACGCTTCGAGAACGGGAGACGCCAGGCCCTCAGGAACCGATTGACGCTCAACAGACCAAGCGTAAAGATCGTCGTCGGCCAATTCCAAAATGCGCTCGATTTCGGCAAGCTCCTCTTCGCGGAACTCGTTCATATTC
>CAXGSZ010000348.1:0-3766 GCA_964012455.1 uncultured Alphaproteobacteria bacterium | reverse complement strand
CTTCAACTCCTCAATCCAAATATCTTCTCCCATCATCTCCGGTCCATACCAGATCGACGGACCGTCAATCGGTCCGGTACGCGGCTGCGGGTAGTCTGACGGTAGTCGGTCTCCCGGAATGCTCGCCATTTCTCCGGTCATCGATGCAATATCCAATCATTCAACAATACAGCGTATCGCCCGACCCAATTCGTGACAAATTGCGCCAGTAACACCCTGGCATTCGCCTCGCCGTCCGCCACATTCTTCTCCACATGCAATAATGCAAGCAGACAAAGGATCGACAATGAGCGAGCGGAAATTGCAGGGAAAAGTTGCCTTGGTGACCGGCGGTGCCCGCGGCTTGGGTCGCGGGTATGCCCTTCGCCTGGCCGCACTCGGCGCGGATATCGCGATTATCGACCGCAATCTGAAAGCGGCCGATGTCTACGAATTCGAGAAAACGCTGCTGATGGCGGACAGCGTCGTGGCGGAATGCGAAGCGCTTGGCGTGAAGGCAATCGATCTTAAAGCGGACTTGACGGATCGCGAAGCAACCGAGGCGGCGATAGGTGAAATCGCAAATAATATGGGCCGCATCGATATCACCGTCTGCAATGCGGGCGGCGGCACCGTTGTCTTCGCTGACGAACGGGATTCCGCGTCTGGTGCCAACGATACGCAGGACCTGGTCACAACCGGGCTTCCTTCCGACACACCGGAGGAGATGCTGACGCGCGTCCTCGATATCAATGTGAAGACCTGCATGTACACCTGTATGGCAGTGGCGCCGTACATGAAAAAGCAAGGTGGCGGAAAGATCGTCACTGTTTCATCAACGGCCGGTGTCGACGCACGAGGCGGGTATCATCCCTATGGCACATCGAAAGCAGCCATCATCCACTACACTCGGGCACTCGCGCAGGAACTTGGGCCCTTCAATATAAATGTGAATTCGATTGCACCAGGCATCATCCGCACTGGCCGGCTAGGAGACCGCAGTGAACGGGCGAAGGAAATCCCCCTTCGACGGGAAGGCACCATCGAGGATTGCGCGAAGGTCGTCGAATTCCTGGCGACCGACCTCTCGGACTACGTGACCGGTCGCACAATCATCATCGACGGTGGCTATCTGCGTTAGGCGGTCGCCAGCGCCGAAGTGACATCACGGAATGAAAGACCGTCGAATGCGGTTACGACGTCCACCACGGTCGGCACGCCGGCCGATAGTGCTTCATCCAACGCCGGGCGAATAGCCGCAGGGGTCTCCACCCGGATACCCTTACACCCCATCTTTTCGACAATCTCGGCAAAGTTCATATCCGCAAATGTGCTGGATATCGTCCGGTTCCCCTGCCCGTGTTTCACCCAGCCGAGCGCACTATTGTTGAGGATCACCGTCACGATCGGAATATCCTCGTCCCTCGCCGTCATGATGCCGTTCATCGCCATGCTAAAGCCGCCATCACCGGTCACCGCAATGACCTGCCTGTCAGGATGAACGAGTTTACCCGCGAGGGCTGCCGGAACGGCGTAGCCCATCGCGCCGATGCCCGGCATTAGCAGTGTACCGGGGCCTTTGGTTTGAAAGAAATGTGTCATGAAAAGACGATTTTCGCCGGCGTCGCAGGTGATCAGCGCATCGCTATCTATTGCGGCGTGCAGTTCCTTGAACAAACGCGGTGGCATGATCGGGGTATCGTCCGCGTCATAAGCCGGATGCGCGAAAAATGCATGCTCCGCTCGCATGTCATCCAGAGCCTTCTTACGCGCAGCAATGGTCTTGGACGACGGCGCGTCGAGGGCATCGCTCACCTGTTGCAGTACCAAGCCGGCATCGCCTACCACGACAGTGTCACACGGGAAGGTCCAACTGGCATTCTTCGGCTCGATATCGATTTGGACAATGGTCTGTCGCAGCGGATCGATTAAATCTGGATTCTCGTGCGTCGTATCGGCCGGTCCGAGACGCGTTCCGACCGCCAGTACCAAATCTGCGGAACCTACATAGGCGTTGGCGGTACCCTGCCCAAAGTTACCGCAGGTGCCGAGGGCCCAATCGTTCGTCTCCGTGATCACGCCCTTGCCGGACGCGGTCGTCGCAACCGGTGCCCCCAGTTGTGCTGCGAGTTCGGCCAACTGATCATATGCTTGGCTGATCCGAATACCGTTGCCGGCGATGATGACAGGGCGTTTCGCAGCGGCGAGCGCACGCGCCGCCTCATCGACCTTAGCCGGATCGCCCGGCAACTTCTCCGGAAGATAGGCCGCCGTATCGTACAGAAATGGACGCGCATTCGGGTCAACCATTCCACCCATGAAGCAATTGCTGTTGAAGACAATGCCGACCGGGCCACGTTCACCGCTCAAGGCGTGCTTGATGCCCAGTTGAACTGCATGAACCGCTTCCGTCGGCGTTAAAGCCGTCAGGGTGTGCTTTGTGATGGCGCTCAAAGCTTGCCGGGTATCTGCGCCACCGTACTCGCCTCGTCCGCTTTGGTAGGGTGCGTGCTGGGAATACGGCGCTACATCAGAAAAGTCCGTCAGGAACAGCATCGGGGAACTGCCAAAATGCGCTTCCAGCGTGCCGAGAAAGCCGTTGGCGAGCATGAAAATACCCTGACCAATACACACGCCCGGCCGGCCTGTAAGACGGCCATAAACTTCGGCCATGACGCTCGCCAATTGTTCGTGACGCACGAGGACGGCCCGCACCGAATCCTGATGATCGTAAAGAGAATCATAGAGGCGGCCCATATTTCCGCCCTGTATGCCGAAAACCATGTCGATCCCGGCCTGCTCGAGGACCCGGGCAATCCCCTCACCGGCGAGCGTTTTTTCCTGCAGCAATCTTTCTTTCTTCGCCATGGTTTCCTCCGGGCGGCGGTATAATGAGACGCAATCGGTGTCGACATCAATTGCAGTTGTCTAGCTATATCCCGAACTAGTGTCCGACAACCGCACGCCCATCGGATTTTCGCGCTCAGACTGACGGGTTGTTTTTGACAAAATGAAATAGGGCAAACGGGCAAGATTGCAGGTCGTTATCAGGTAGGCATAGAGCAGTGTCATTACACAGGCGAGAAAACATCCAATCCCCTAGTAGCCAATGCAATAGTCAACGAAATACTAATTATACAGTCCGTTCGTCGCGAGAAAGACGAACTGCACGGACAGAAAACTCTTCCGAATGTCGAAGTAAGCCAAAACAACACAGAGGAGTTTAACCAGCAACTGGAAGAACGCGCCAAGGACGTCGAAGCGGAAAATTCCAATCTGCAGTAAATTGATCTCGAAGAGCTCAAATATCTTTGGTGCCGATATAATTGGCAATGGCAAAGACGGTGCCCTGCAGGATTCGTGCTTGGGCACTTAATCATATTGTTCAATAAAGCTTTGTGGTTGCGGTTGATTCGGTCGAGGCTAACGTGTGTCGAAATTACCCCATAGAAGCGTTGATAGTGAACGAAGAAGCTTATCTCGACCTGTAACATAAAGAGCGACAATACCGGAACGGTCGTCAGGTAGACCATAGACATGGTACTGTCGTAGTTAAAGAAAAAGACCATCCATTTACCGATCATTGACCTGAAACACGAAGTTTTAATGGACCGCCTCGGTTTTGAACTACAGGCTTGTATGACGGCAAAATTGGGAATCGTCACCGAGGAACGGCCTGCATACGAATATCTGATCTCGCCTGTCTTAGAGAGCTTGGGGCGCGCATTCAGAGAGCAAAAAAGAAACCGTTCTTAACCGTCAGATACACGCCCGACTATCAATTTAA
>CAXGSZ010000347.1:0-3776 GCA_964012455.1 uncultured Alphaproteobacteria bacterium | reverse complement strand
CTGCTGCCGTTTCTGCCATCATTCGACAGCCTCGTCGTCAGCCTGTTTCAAGCGTCTCTTGGCACGGCAGTCGTTGGTCTCGGCAGTGGTATCTACCTTATCGCCAATTTGGGGCCGGGCCCCCGCGATGGATTGATGACGGGACTGCAGAAGATGACTGGCGCGCCGGTGGCACCTCTGCGCGCCGTGATCGAACTCACCGTCGTATTTGCGGGCTTGTTACTTGGCGGGACGGTCGGGATCGGCACTGTTGTCTTCGCGTTCGGTATTGGACCGGCTGTGTCCGCAGGTTTGTATCTAACAGCACGTTGTTCTGGTGTTTCGATGAATACATCGCGAGGTTTGTAAGTTCAGTCCATCGTGGACACGTGGGAAGCCAAGACCGTCCAACCGAGGTCAGGAAACCGCACCCAAATCTGTCTTTGCCGTCCGATCCGATCCTGGCCGCGTATCTTAAACTCCAGATTCACCGTCGCGGAATTGTCACCTAGCGTCAGGATTTTGTGACGACTATGTTCTTCCTTGGTCCTCGGTCCGGGCGGACGCCACACGCGATGCGCGTGAATTTTGTCGAACCCGTTGCCGTGCTCGTCAAAGGAGTAGCGGATCGCATGCGGGCTATTCCAGAACCTCGACATTCTTGTCATTCAGCGCCTGCTCATAGCGCTCGAATAGTGGCGTGATCTCCGCGACCAGTTCCGGTCTGTTCGATTTCGTCGCTATGCTCCTGCCGCCTGGTTAAAATCGTCGATCAAATTGTCCCAATCTGGCACGATATTCATCAGGCTATCCCAGAAGTCCGGGTCCCGCCTTGCGTTGAAATCCGAGAGCGGCACCCCCTGCTGCTCGACCCAGGTATAATATCCAAGGTTGAAGATCGCTTCGCGTTCCGGACGGGTCAGTTCTTTCATATCGCCCGTACCGGCGCCGAGCAGGTAGCGACCGAAGACTTCGGCGGCGGCCTCGTTGTCGAACTGGCCTTCGTAGGTGTCACGTTGTGCCTTTTGAAGTTCGCTTCCGTATAGCTCGGCGCCGTCGGTCGCAACTGTTAGTACCGCATCTTCGGGACCAAGGTCGCAATACTTGGCGTACTTAATGGCTCCAAGCATGTTTGCGATGGAAGACAGGCCGAGATCGGCGAGCCCACCAAGTGCTTCCTGACCGAGGCCCGTTCGGCGCGCTAGATAATCGCGGCCCACGGAGGTGTTGAACAACAGGTTGAGGGCATCGGAAGCCGCATGCGAGATGGCGATGATGAAATCTGTGTTGAGTGCGTTGTGGATATACGGCACATGTTTGTCGCCAATCCCTTGAATATTATGCTCGCCATATCCGTTCATCAGCAGTGTCGGGCATTCTAGCGCCTCAATGGCGCAAATGTCGGTGCCCAATGTGGCTTTCAGGTGATCGCCTGTTGCGAGGGTGCCGGCTGACCCCGTCGCCGAGACGAATGCGCGTGCACGGAGCGGTGTCTCGCTGGAAACTGCTTGAAACACGCGTTCCAGGGCAGGACCCGTCACCGCTCGGTGGATGATGTAATTTCCGAACTCGTTGAACTGATTGAGAATGACGTTATCCGGATCTTCGGCGAGCGCATGACAGGCGTCGTAAATTTCCTTGACGTTGCTTTCCGTGCCGGGTGTGCGGACGATATTCTCTGGTGCGCCGACCCAACGTTCCAACCATAGGAAACGTTCCTGACTCATGCCTTCGGGGAGCACGGCGACACCGCGGCAGCCGAGGATACGAGAAATCGCGACACCGCCGCGACAGTAGTTTCCTGTCGATGGCCAAATCGCCCGGTGCCGGGTCGGATCGAACTGGCCTGTGACGATCCGTGGCACGAGGCAACCATAGGCGGTGAGCACCTTATGCGCCCGAATCATTGGAAACCGGTTGCCGATGGCGACGATGATCTTCGCGTTGACTCCCGTCAACTCCGAGGGGACGACGATATGGGCCGGTACATCCGACAGCGATCGTCTGTCTTCGGCGTTGTGCCAATGGACTCGGTAGAGATTTGCAGGATCTGGCGCGTCGGGGTCGACGTCGTAAACCGAAGCTTCAGGTTTAGCCCCGGCAGCCAAGGGGTCGGCAAGTTCCGTGAGGCGCGGTAGGCGTACTCCGGATTCGCCGATGCGGTCTACGGCGCGCTGGCGGATTGTGTCGTCGACGACTTGCCGTGCGAGAGTTTGTGACATGACGCTGCTCCGGTCGTGTGCCCGAGCGGGTTGTCGCACTGTGGGACACGGTCTGACAAGCGTATGGGATAACTCCCGACGGCTGGCCCCGCTTGAAGAGTGGGGAGCTCTCCTTGGAGTACGCTCGGCGTCGGCCCCTTGTGGTCAGTAAGCTTTACCACCGCAGCGGGAGTGCCGAGAGCGGTCGACGGATAGCGTAAGAGTGTCCTCCTAAACACGTATCTTGAATAAAAATATCCGTTAAAAAAGAAAAGTGAGTACAATATTTTGTCCAAAGCATTGACCGCCGATTGCTGTCTGGCGTGGCAATCGGATCGTTGGCCGGAATGATCGGCCCTTGATACTGGATTCGAGATGTCTGCTGGTTATCTTGGGAGGTATTCAGCACAATTACGCATTGGTGGGAGTAAACCGTGACCCTATCGCAAGCTGAAGACTTTCGAATGGAAAGTGAGGTGCTGCACCGCCTCCTTGAACCGCTCGACGATGCCGACTTCGAACGGCCGACCTTATTCAAGGATTGGACGATCAATGACATCCTCCGTCATCTCCACCACGGGAATATCCTCGCGGACCTATCACTTAACGATGAAGCTGCGTTTCAGGAGACTTATGCGGAAATTAAGGCTCTGCGGGATGGCGGCATGGATTTCCCGGAGGCGACTGCGCAGGTACTGGATGGGCTTGGTGGGAGGGAATTGCTTGCGACATGGCGCGAATTTTATGGCGCTATGAGCGGGCGTTTCGCCGAGGCCGATCCGAAGAAAAGGGTGAAGTGGGTTGGGCCAGACATGAGCGTACGATCGAGCATTACCGCGAGATTAATGGAGACCTGGTCGCACGGGCAGGCTGCCTTCGACCTTTTCGGTGTCGAACGCCAGGATACGGACAGGATCAAGAATGTCGCGGTCCTCGGTATGAACACCTTCGGATGGACGTTCGTCAACCGGGGCGAAGAAGTTCCGAGCCCGGCACCGTATGTCCGACTTAACGCCCCGTCCGGCGTGGTCTGGGAGTGGCATGAACTATCCGATGAACAACGGATTGAGGGCTCTGCAGTTGAATTCTGCCAGGTCGTGACGCAAACACGAAATATAGGAGACACCGCACTCTCTGTAGCCGGCGACGTCGCAAACCAATGGATGAGTGTGGCACAGTGTTTCGCAGGCCCGCCGCGCACGCCGCCCGCCACTGGCACTCGGCGAAAATCCGGCGCGTAAACTGGAGATGGGTTGGAATGGATCTGTTCACCTGCGGCGAAAGGGCGTTCTCATGTTGAGATCGGATGGATATTGATCACTAACGTCCGTTGTGAAACGTCCCAGGGTGCCACGAAGTATTGAAATGGCTGAAGCAGTATCGAGCGATTTTAAGGGTGAGGGCGCGTCCAGCGATGAGCGTTGGGCGCTTGGTCTGATCAGTTCGGGACACTTCCTCAGCCACTTTTATGGTCTTGCGCTGCCGCCGCTGTTCCCCTTGCTTAAAGCGGAGTTTGGCGTTTCCTATCTCGAACTTGGTCTTGCGATGACCGCGTACGGTCTGCTGGGTGGAATTGTCCAAGCGCCAGTCGGGTTT
>CAXGSZ010000346.1:0-3777 GCA_964012455.1 uncultured Alphaproteobacteria bacterium | reverse complement strand
CGACTCCCTGGGGAAAATTTCCGAAGTGCTCGCGGACCTGCCAAGCGTGCAGATGACCATTGTCTTTCCCCTGCTGACAGACGATCCCGTGATCGAGGGCATTCCGAATGCGACCCACTGGCGGCATTTCATCGCTGCGCACGAGGCAAAGGATATCGAATTCGCGCAGCTGCCTTTCGATCATCCACTCTACATCCTGTATTCCTCCGGCACGACCGGTGCGCCGAAATGCATTGTGCACGGAGCCGGCGGTACTCTGCTGCAGCATCTGAAGGAACAGCGCCTCCATTGCGATATAAAATCGGGCGATCGCGCGTTCTACTTCACGACTTGTGGCTGGATGATGTGGAATTGGCTGGTGAGTTTTCTCGCCTCCGACGTCACGGTTGTCCTGTTTGACGGCTCGCCTTCCTATCCGGGACCGGACGTCTTGTTTGACTACGCAGTTGCAGCTGAGATTAATCTATTCGGAACCTCGGCGAAGTTTATCGACGCGCTCGGCAATGTGGGGCTCAAACCGATGGAGAACCATGACCTGTCGAGCGTGAGGACGATCACCTCGACTGGATCGCCACTTGTCCCGGAAGGGTTTGATTACGTCTACCAGAACGTAAAGAAGGATGTCTGCCTGTCGTCCATTGCGGGCGGTACAGATATCGTCGGTTGCTTTGTCGGCGGCAACCCGACCCTGCCCGTGTGGCGGGGCGAGATACAATGCAAGCTGACAGGCATGGCGGTCGACGTGTTCGATGAAGATGGAAACGCAGTCACCGGCGAGAAAGGTGAACTGGTCTGCACGAAGCCGTTCCCGTCAATGCCCGTCGGGTTCTGGAACGACCCGGACGGCAAGCGATATCACGATGCCTATTTCGATCGGTTCGACAACATCTGGCATCACGGCGACTTCGTCGAACTGACCGATCATGGCGGCATGATCATCTATGGACGGTCGGATGCGACGCTCAATCCGGGCGGTGTGCGGATCGGTACGGCGGAAATCTACCGCCAGGTCGAGCAGTTCGAGGAGATCGTTGAGGCAATCTGCATCGGCCAGGAATGGTATGATGATACGCGGGTCGTTCTTTTTGTCGTTCTTCGAGACGGCACGTCGCTCGATGACGCACTTGTTAAGCGTGTGCGTCAGCGGGTTCGAGAACACTGCTCGCCCCGCCACATGCCGGCAAAGGTGATCCAGGTTGGCGACATTCCGCGCACCAAGTCGGGCAAGATCACCGAACTTGCGGTGCGTGATATAGTCCACGGACGCGACGTCAAGAACAAGGAAGCGCTCGCCAACCCGGAAGCGCTCGAGCTCTATCGCGGTCTGGCCGAACTGGGAAGCTAGACACTCCGTCCCTCTGGCGAGGGCCGATTAAGAGCCGTCGACTCGTGTCTTGGCGATGCTGCGGTCTTCGATTATGTCGCCATAGGCCGCCCGTGTTGCTTGGAGGCGTGGTGAAGCAACATGAATGTCGAGCGCCGCATCGTCGCGGTACATCTCGACCAGCATCACCTTGTTGTCCTCGTCTTCAGGGATCAGGACATCGAACTGTAGGCATCCTTCTTCGTCAGCTTTGGTGCCAGCGGCGTGCCCGCGGATGATTTCCAGAAATGCGTCCCGCTGTCCCGCTTTGATCTGAAACTCGACGACGAGGGCAATTTTGCTCATGGGTTACTCCCTTTAGATTATAGGTTGAAAGAAGATTAATGCGCGGCGAAGCCAAGTCCAAGAATTGCCGAATTTTCGCCTTACGGATGTCTTGCGAACCTGTTAAAAACGGCGCCCCCATAGAGGAACGGAAGCGTCCGAGATGAATGAAATGCCGATACTTGCCCCGATCCGGCCTGAAGTGCTCGCTATCGAAACGCAGCAGATCATGCAGGTTTCGACGTTGGCGATGGACGATCCGGAAGTCATCGCCATGTGGTATGGCGAATCGGACGTCACCACGCCCGAGTTCATCTGCGATGCGGCCGCGGCGGCGCTGCGGCGAGGGCAGACCTTTTATACCCATAAGTGGGGCATTCCGCGACTGCGTGAGACGCTTGCGGGATATACGGGTGGCCTCTACGGCACAAATATCGCGACGGACCGAGTGACGGTCACATCGTCCGGCATGACTGGAATCATGATGCTGATGCAGGCGCTTGTCGGCGCGGGTGACAATATTCTGGTGGTCGATCCGGTATGGCCGAATGGCGCGTCGGCGGCACAGGTGATGGGCGGGGAAGTCCGCCGGATCAGCCTCGAGGCGAATAGTCAGGGCGATTGGCATCTCGATCTCGACAAGCTGTTCTCGGCGGCGGACGCTCGGACGCGTCTCCTATTCGTGAATTCTCCGGGAAATCCGACCGGCTGGATGATGGAGCACGAGCAGCAGTGGGCCATTCTCGATTTCTGTCGGGAGCGCGGCATCTGGATCGTTGCTGACGAGGTATACGGCCGATTGGTTTACGACCGGGCTGTTGCACCGTCATTCCTGCATATCGCCGATCCGGAAGACCTGGTTGTGGTGGTCAACAGCTTTTCCAAGTCCTGGGCGATGACTGGATGGCGGATGGGTTGGCTTATCCACCCAGACCGCCTTACCGAGAAAATTGGCGATCTTGTCGAATACAATACCAGCGGCACACCGGAATTCCTGCAGGAGGCCGGTATCGTCGCGGTCCGGGACGGTGAGGAGACCGTGGCGGCTATGGTAGAGCGATGCCGGAATGGACGCGATGCGGCGAGCCGCCGCCTCGCTGGGATGCCGCGAGTGATTTACAGCCCACCCGCCGCTGCGTTTTATGCCTTTTTCAAGGTCGATGGTATGGCGCACAGCTTGGACTTTGCGAAACGCCTTGCGACTGAGTTCAAGGTTGGGATTGCGCCCGGAACGGCCTTTGGGCCTTCGGGGGAAGGTTGGCTGCGACTCTGCTTTGCCCAATCTCCCGAGCGTATTGATGAAGCGATGGACCGTCTGGAACGCGCGCTGGCCTGATCGCGGCTATCCGATTCCGAAATAGATCACCAAGTCATGCGATGGCAGTGCCGATATCGGCATTGATCGTTTCACCCGCGATAGAGCGGTCGCGAAGCCTTTCTGGAAGTCGTAATGCTGACGCTTTACGACAACTAACTCTCGGGCAACGGTACAGGGTCCGGCTGCTCCTCCGGTAGCTGGGCCAGCTGTTCCGGGTCGAGTACGACGATCTCATGACAGGTGAGACGCGAACGCCCACCGTCCTCGTGCTCTACCCGAACGGCCGGATACCGACCCTAGTCGACGGAGATTTTTTACTGCAGGAAGCAAACACGATACTCTGCTATCGGGCTGAGGGAACGCCGTATCTGCTGCAGGAACCCCGGACCAAGGAGTGATTGATGCAATGGTTTTTTCCCGAGCAATACAGTTACGAACCCAACATAGCGACAGTGCGCTATTGACTGGCGCATTTTGGGCGCGATCCGGCGGAACCGCCGTTCCTTGAGCGCCGCCGCAATGGTGAGGTGTTTTTGACTTGATGGAAGGCCACCTCGCCGAACGCGCGTTCTTTCTAGGTGATGATTTTAAGATCGCTGATATCGCGCTCTATGCATGCACGCATGTTATTTATGAGGGCGGATATCATCTGGCCGACCGGCCGCACCTGGCTTAATCGTGTCGCCGACCAGCCGGATCAAATCACCATCGACGACAATTGCGGATTTTCTACTCTCTTGTCTCGATAACGACTTTGCCCGTCGACTTTCGGGCCAGAAGAAAGCGCATTGCATCTGCCGTGTTGGCGAGC
>CAXGSZ010000345.1:0-3789 GCA_964012455.1 uncultured Alphaproteobacteria bacterium | reverse complement strand
ATAGCATCCATGTCGTCTGCCACCGAATGCCGCACAGGACGTTCAGCGAAAGCGAACTCGCAAACGATTATCAGACAACTGAGGCGCTCCGGGTACATCCGGAAATCGAGAACTTTATCCGCTGGGTGCGCCGCAAACCGCCGGAATTCATAGACCGCGCCAGAGCACCGCGCGGCCGCTACAAACGTCGCACGCACCGCGGCGTCGCCGATAGTTCGGCTAGGTCTCGATATCGATGATTGTGGCAGGGCCGAGTTCGAGACTGCGCAGCCGATCGACGTTAATCCGCTGTTGCTTGAGGAACTCGCGGAGAGCTTCGAAATCAATGCCGCCATCGGCATCAATAAACCGATCGGCCTCGCCGCCGAATTCGTTGCGCAGACGTTCGCGCGCAATCAATTGATTGCGTTCGACGATATTCTCACGAACCGAATTGCCACCCTCGACCACATCCTCGCGCGGATCTGCATCGCCGAGACGCGCGGTCAATGCAAGAATCAGTCGCGCGGACCCCTCACCGATCAAGAATTGCTGAAGGCGGTCGAAATCGATGCCGCCGTCGTCGCCGACAAGCGCACCCGAATCCTCACCAAAGACGGACCTTAGGCTTTCCTGCAGCTTGGCGGTATCGAGTTCCCTAGCCTCCGCCTGTGCACGCAGACGGTCGAGCCGCAATTGAGCGGCCTGGCGAGGGTCGAGAGACCCCAAGTGGCCGTCTATCACTCCCGTTAAGGCATCCATGACCAATTGCTCCCTGGTCGATACAAAATTTTTTCTGTTCCGGACCGCATGTATCGTTAAGCAATCCTTGTGCCGGACGAAAAGGAGTATTAACCAATTGTAAATACAGCATAAATTTTTGAACCAAGAGGCGTTCGGCATAAGATTCCACGCATCTTCCGCTAGGGCGGCGGATTCTACCCATGGAGACCTATATCGTTAGGCAAGGCGGTAGCGCCCGGGATTGATCAGGAAACTTCTATAAGAGCATTACAATGGGACACGAAATTCAAATCAACGCCGATGACGGCGGCACGTTTGCGGGCTATCTGGCACTTCCGGCCGAAACACCGGCACCGGGTGTGCTTGTCCTGCCTGAGGTCTTCAATACCAACGAGCACATCCGCTCAGTCACGGATGGCTATGCCGCGGACGGCTATGTTGCGCTGGCGCCGGATGTATACTGGCGACAGGAGGCGGGTGCCTATCTGCCCTATACCGATGACGGCCGGGCAAAAGCGCAATCACTCCGCGCACAACTCGACACCGATCAGTTCGCCGACGACCTCGGCGCAACGATCGCCGTTCTCAAGGACCGCAACGACTGCACAGGAATAGTCGGCGTGATGGGATTCTGCCTCGGCGGAAAGTTCGCCTATATCTCCGCGGTGCGACACAATATCGATGCCGCGGTCGGCTATTACGGCGTCCAGATCGACGAGCACCTCGACGAGGCGGATGCTTTGAAATGCCCGCTTCTCCTCCATTTCGCCGAAACCGACCCACACGTCCCGGAGGATACCGTCGCCGCAGTCCGGGCACGTATCGAGAGCTGGGACACGGTCGATATCCACATCTATCCGGGTACGGAGCACGGCTTCAACCGGTACGGATACGATCCGTATAACAAAGAACAAGCGGCTATCGCCCGTGAGCGCACGCTGGCCCATTTCGCGAAACACCTGCGTTGAGGAGGTAGAGTCAATGCCGGCATCTGCAAAAATCATCGACGCCGATGGTCTCAAGGCCGCGCTTCACGACGGCGGAGAAATCGCACTGCTCGATGCGCGCGAGGAAGTTCCCTTCGACACGCGCCATATACTAATGGCGGCCTGCATGCCGCTCGGCAGGATCGAGGTGACGATCGACGACCTTGTACCGCGTCGTGGTACACGTGTCATCTGGTGCGACGATGGAGACGGACTTGCGGAGCAGGCCGCGTGTCGGATGCTGGAAATCGGGTATAGCGACGTTTCGGTTCTGGAGGGTGGTATTGCCGCCTGGGAGGCGGCCGGGCATCCGATTTATTCGGGCGTCCATGTGCCAAGCAAAGCCTTCGCCGAAGTCGTCGAGCATGAAACGGGCACACCCTATATCACGGCGCAGGAGCTGCAGGCACTGATTGACGATAAGGCAGATATCGCGATCTACGACACGCGATCCTACGAGGAGTATCACTCCAATAGCATACCGGGTGCGGTCAGCGTGCCGGGCGCCGAGATTGTCTATCGCTTCAAGGACCTGACGCCGTCGCCCAACACTATGGTGGTGGTCAACTGTGGCGGCCGGACGCGAAGCATCATCGGCGCTCAGGCGCTGATCAATGCGGGCGTCCCGAACAAGGTCGTCTCGCTAAAGAACGGCACCCAGGATTGGCACCTCGCCGGATACAAAGTGGTAAAAGGCGCCACGCGGCTGGCCCCGGACGTATCGGAAGCCGGTTTCGAGATGGCTCTCGCGGGTGCCCGGCGGGTCGCGAAGCTCTGCGGCATACAGATCATCGACCGATCGACCCTCAAGAAATGGCGCGCCGAGGCGGAAACGCGCACGCTTTACGTGTTAGATGTCCGCACGCCGGAGGAATACGCCGCTGGGCATGTCGCCGGCGTCAAGCATGTCGCGGGCGGCCAGCTGGTGCAGGAGACGGACGCCCACCTGGCGACATGGGGCGCTCGGGTGGTCTTGCTTGACGATAACGGCATCCGGGCCACAATGACCGCATCCTGGCTGAAGCAGATGGGCTGGGACGTGGCTATCATGACCAACGTGGAAGCCGGTGGCGACATCGGCAACGGCCCACACAAACCCGCCATCCAAGGGTTCGACAGTTCCAAGGCGGTGCGGATATCACCGCTGAACCTCAACGAGCGTATTTGCTCCGGGTCGGTGAATGTCGTGGACCTCAACTGGAGCCGCGGCTACTACGACGGTCATATTCCCGGCTCCTGGTACGCCATCCGAGCACGGCTCGACGCCGACCTTAGTAAATTGCCGGCAGCGGAGGTGCTTGTCTTCACGTCTCCGGACGGCGCGCTGGCGGGCGTCGCCGCCGCCGATCGTTCAGTCGCCGACGGCTCGGTCATGGCGCTGGAAGGCGGTACCGATGCCTGGGTTGCGGCGGGCCTGCCACTGGAGACCGGGGCGAGCAACATGGCGAGCGCGGCGGAAGACATCCGCCTGAAGGCGCGCGAACAGGACGGTGAGATTGAAGCGGCGATGCGCGCGTATCTCGCCTGGGAGATCGAATTGGTCAACGATATGTCGAAGGACGACGACCATCGCTTCAACGTGATCGCACCGCCGGCCTAGCCCGCTAGTCCATTGGTTACGGTGGATCGATTCCGTACCGCGCAAACACCGGTCCGTAGCGGCCGGGAACTTCTGGATGTAAAGGCACGCAATTCTCGATCCGATCAGCCCAGCACGCGTAGGCACGGTCGGCCAGAATCCGGACAGGTGACCCTTCTTTCACCGGTGCAGCATTACGGCAGGTCTCGGCCAGCGACGTCGCCTCGTCACGGAAAGCAGTTTCACCACCAAAAGCGGCGGGGTCGATTACCTGCAGAAATGCATTTCTGCCAACACTGTCGTCAGTTGCCCGTCCGATACCGGCGAGAGATGTGGTCATCGCATCTCCACCATTAACGAGAACGCGAACCCCTTGTGGGCGAGCGTCGTTCCACCAAGCGGCATGATGGCGCCTTTGGGATCGCCGTAGAACGCCTCCGGATCGTCACTCGACTCACCCGACGCATCGACCAGAAATGGACCGCCGATGATGTCTGACTA
>CAXGSZ010000344.1:0-3801 GCA_964012455.1 uncultured Alphaproteobacteria bacterium | reverse complement strand
GGCGACGTAGAACGGTACGCCATTCTCACGTGCCGCCAGCGCCTTGAGATAAGTTCCGATCTTATTGGCGACGTCGCCGGTCGCTGTCGTCCGGTCCGTACCGGTAATACAAATATCAACCTGGCCATGTTGCATCAGGTGCCCCCCGGCGTTATCAGCGATCACCGTATGCGGCACGCCATGATGGCCAAGCTCCCAGGCGGTCAGGCTGGCACCCTGATTACGGGGTCGCGTCTCATCGACCCAGACATGCACCGGAATTCCTGCGTCATGGGCTTGGTATACCGGAGACGTCGCTGTCCCCCAATCGACTGTTGCAAGCCATCCGGCATTGCAATGCGTTAGAACATTCACCACTTCCCCCGGCCGTTTGTTAGCGGCAATCCCCTTGATGAGCGGCAAAGCGTTGGTGCCGATACGCCGATTGATCTCGACATCCTCATCGCAAATTTCACCGGCGCGATGATACGCCGCCGCGGTTCGATCCTCATCGGCAAGCGGCATGAGCCGTCCCTGTATATCCGCGAGCGCCCAGCGCAGGTTTACCGCCGTCGGCCGGGTAGCAGCCAGCACAGCTATCGACTGCTCGAGGTTCTCGGTCGTCGGCGAATGATGCATGGCGACCGCAAGACCATAGGCGGCGGCCGCACCGATCAGCGGGGCGCCGCGCACGCGCATCGACTTGATGGCTTCCGCTACCTGTTCAACAGATTCAAGATCGAGGAGCACGAATTCATGCGGTAATCTGGTCTGATCGATGATCCGAATGCGCCAGCCATCTTCGGCAAGCCAAATTGTCCTGTAGGCTTTCTCGTCTACCTTCATCGAACGTTCCATAGACAGAAGTGGGGAAGCTCCTTATATCGGGCCGTTATTCAGTTGGGAAGAGGAAGCGAAAGGTCGCGCCACGATGGAGTGGACGCTTTATTGGTTCATGTTTCAACTGGCCGTCTGCGTGACAAAGAAGGCGTCACTTTGCGGCATCGGAGGACCCGCCTTCTTCACGCCGATACCGAAGAATTTCCCATTCTGCAAAAACTCGATGGTGGGAAATCCGGATCGGGCGCCAAGCGAATTCTGGGGTGGTCCGCGGGTCAGGAGCGTTCCGTCTCGCTAAATTCCTGAATTTCAGCAGTCGCACCATCTATCGGCACGGTCAAAACAGCGGCAACGCCAAATGCAAGAAAAGCCTGACGATCCATCCAACCGAACGGTCAAAATTGCTGCCTTGCGCTCATTAGAAACAAACCTAATCCCCCCTAGAAGGGCGGGTACACAGCATACTTGGATGCAAGGAATTCGATAGAGATATCTCTGAAACCGACGGCAGCGGCGCTACACCTTCCCTTCCGCCTTGAGGGACTTATAGAGCTCTTTCTTACGCAGCCAGTCCTGTTCGTCTTCGCCCGACTTCCAAGGCCGAGCCTCCGTAAAGACCAATTCTTTCCATTCTTGTCCGTCACTCCAGACGAAAGGCGCTTCGGTCGTCGTCCGAGGCGCATCCGCTGTCTCCAACATGTAAAACGCCATTTCGAGCGCTTCCGTCTGCTGTGTGATGTTGAACGGTTCACCACAAGGGCTGCCGAGAGGAAAATCAAGATGAAGCATACGGGCAACACCACAATGTTCAACAATGTCACGGGCGGCCGCCATCACCACGGTCGGAATTCCATTTTCTTCAAGGTAGCGCGAGACCAGACTCACGGTCTGGTGGCACACCGGTCAGACCGGAACCATAACTGCAATGTCGGCACCGTCTTCGCGAAGCCGACTGAGAACTTCCGGAGCGTCTCGTTCTAAAGTTCGACGCTGGCTATAAGCGTTATAAACGCCGATGAACTGTTCGGTAATGCCTGCAATGCGACCTGCGGCCACCGCCTCGCGCAGCCGTGCCGCCGGGAAGAAAGCGTTTACGTCTTCGAGCGTCGTCGCGTGCTTGTCGTAACTGTGCGACGCACTGAACAATCGCTCTTCCGGTGTGTCGGCTGGTATGGAATATACGCCGCCGACATTGCCCATCTGGTTTTCGTCTTCAGAAAGGTCGAGCCCCTTTACTACGACTTCGCCGGTCGAGACCAAGGCCACCCGACATTCGGTGAGCGGTTTAGTGAGCTGTGAGAAGGGAACATCGTCAAAATGCGCCCATTTGTAGGGCTTATCGTACCCCTGACTTTGGTAATATTCCCGCGTTTTATCGATATATCGGACATAAGTCATCGCGTTTCCATCTTAAACCTCAGCACCCGCCTGCGCCTTGACATTAACATTAGACCATTCGCGGTGATTGTCGCCGTCGCCGGGTGAATTTTAGAATATTTCAGAGTGGGCAAACGAACACTTCAAGCTGCGATAACCGGCAAAACACAAAATGATCGATCGACTAACACTTCGCGGGATATCCGATTGAATATGCGCTCATGGCAAGCGTGGTCAGCAGCATCATCGCAGCCACGGTTCTGCTCCTTGGAAATCAGATACTGACCTTGTTTCAGCAAATCATAACTGTCTTCGGCGGTTGACGTCGCTTAAATCGGCTTCCGCGTCGATGGTTTCCTTGCGAGCAGGCGCTTAAAGTGTGGCGTGCCATCGTAATTGCCCTCGCGTTGTCCGTGACCCTGGTGAATTGGTATCGCCGGCACCTCGGTAACATCCAGTGGGATTTCCAGCCTGAAGCGTTCCATCCTCGGTAGGAGACACGTATCGTGGTCGCACGCCTGATAGCGCACGACCACCACGACAGTCGTCGATTCATGCGCCAACGGGGCAACTTCGGTTGCCAGTTCACTTGCGGCATACACCGGCACCCTAATGTCAACGGTCCCGCTCCACACCTGGAGCTCATGACCTATCCCGCGTAAGGCAAGAGTGTCGGTCGGGGGCAGAACCGCAGGTTCGACCATTAGGCCAGGCGCGCCCTCGATAGTCACCTCCGTCGCGACCAAGCCCTCAGGCGCAGGTTCGCCGTAAATGTGAAGTCCCTCAGGCAGCTCAAAGCGCACGACGATTTCACGCACCATGCCTTGCCGCAGATCGCCTCGTCCGCCCTGGAGCGACACGTTGAGAACAATATCGTCATCACCGCCGGTCGCCGACGGTGCATCTGGCTTCAACACCATATTGCCGGTCGCAGCGGCAATAAGAAGTTCCGCACTATCTCGCTTCTTGTACGTTCCGTGAAAGAATTTCGCGGCGACCCGCCCTCCTTCATCTGTCACGTAGACACCCGGATAGGGAATTCCATAGAAGAACCCGTCCTCCGGTGCGACCTGGTCATTCAGGATGCCGTAGGCCCTGATCACTTCGGAATCGATATCCGAAAGCAGGGGAAAGGGTATGCCCTGTTTTTCGGAAAACTCCGCGAGTACCTCGCAGTCGTCATATGAAATGGCATAGATTTTGATGCCAGCTACCTCGAACTTCTCATAGGCATCGCGCAGCTCCCCGAGCTGCGTCCAGCATGGAGGTCACCAGACAGCGGAGCGATAAAAGACGAGGGCCGCCTTCGCCGAGCCGCGATCAGCATGAAAGTCCATAACCTGCCCTGCCGCATCAGGCAGTTGGAAATTCGGTAGGCGTTCGCCGACCTCCGGCCCGGTCGAGTGCCCCGCCGGCAACCCGCTCCGAATGGGATGCCCAAGCTCAACCGGAGCATCGAATCCAAACTCGTCTCTGTTCAGAGCCATATGATTACCGCTGAATCTTTATCCTGTCCAAACACCGATATAGAAGGCTTTACGACCTTTCGAAGTGGCGCTTGAGTTCGAAATCCGTAACACGGCGATCGTATTCGGATTGCTCCCA
>CAXGSZ010000343.1:0-3802 GCA_964012455.1 uncultured Alphaproteobacteria bacterium | reverse complement strand
ACGAGGTGCTCAAGGTTTGCGCCGAACTGCGCCCATCTGTGGATATTTCTGTCGTACCGACGCGTCGCGGCTGACCCTTGGTATAAAATGAGAGGGTTTCGGAGGGCGCGACGCAGGTCTGTTACGGTCGCGTTATGGAAGCCGGGCGCGTCGAACTTGTGAGTTTTTCCTCGTGGCCAGCGGTGGCGGCGAGCACAATGTGCAAACAATGGAGAGGCAAGATTCGGATGTCACCGAATCCGAACTGCCTCGTTTCTTGTTGACATGCGGCACGGTCGCCGCCTTCCGGCAAGCGAAGATGTGATGGCTGACGGGAAGCAAGTGGGGCGACGATGGCAAGAACAAGTCGCGCGGTTTTTCCTGTAAATCGCATTTGCCATGGCACCCAAAATATTTCGCGCGGTTGGCGAAGCCAATTTTGTGGACCGAATCCTATTGAGAAATTCTCTTGCATCCGAGCAAAAAATCCTCTTAACAAAGGGGTTTGTGGGACTATCCTAGGGGAAGGGTCGTGATTTATAGTGCTGAAAATTTGTGAATCGGGACTCATGAAGCGAAAAAAGACCAAATTTGTTTTAATATGTTGCCTTAGAAAGGAAGCGTAAGCCTATGACTTATGACGGAATTTCCTATGCGGCATAATATTGGCTCTGACACATTCGCCGCGCGGCGTGCCGCGCCGTCTCGTCTTGCGTGGATTTGGCCGCGCACCCTCGCTCATCGGGAAGGATAGAACGACGATATGTTTTCGCGACTGCTTGGCATGATTTCCAACGATATGGCGATCGACCTCGGTACAGCGAACACGCTGGTTTATGTAAAGGGCCGCGGCATCGTTTTGAACGAACCGTCCGTTGTGGCCATTGCTGAAGTGAAAGGGCGCAAACAGGTCCTCGCGGTTGGCGACGAAGCGAAGATGATGCTCGGCCGGACGCCGGGCAACATCCACGCTATCCGGCCGTTGCGAGATGGCGTGATCGCCGATTTCGAAGTTGCGGAGGAAATGATCAAACATTTCATCCGCAAAGTTCACAACCGCCGGAGTTTTGCGAGTCCGCAGGTTATCGTCTGCGTGCCGTCCGGATCGACTGCGGTCGAACGGCGCGCCATTCAGGACTCAGCGGAAGCCGCCGGTGCACGCCGTGTATTCCTAATCGAAGAGCCGATGGCGGCAGCGATCGGCGCCGGTCTCCCGGTCACCGAACCGACGGGGTCCATGGTGGTAGATGTTGGCGGCGGGACCACGGAGGTCGCGGTGTTGTCCCTTGGCGGTATCGTTTATTCGCGTTCTGTGCGCGTCGGCGGCGACAAGATGGACGAAGCCATAATTGCCTATATTCGCCGCAATCATAACGTCCTGGTCGGTGAGGGCAGCTCCGAGCGGATCAAGAAGGAAATCGGATCGGCGTGTCCTCCGGACGACGGCGAAGGCCAGGTCATGGACGTTAAGGGCCGCGACCTGATGAATGGCGTGCCGAAACAGCTTGAGATTACGGAACGCCAGATTGCCGAGAGTTTGGCCGAACCGGTTGCCGCAATCATCGAAGCGGTCAAGGTCGCGTTGGAGCATACGGCGCCTGAATTGGCCGCTGACATTGTCGACAAGGGCATTGTGTTGACCGGGGGCGGTGCGCTGCTAGGCAATCTTGATTATGTGCTGCGTCATTCGACCGGATTGCCGGTTTCGCTTGCCGATGATCCGCTATCTTGTGTTGCACTCGGTACGGGACGATGTCTTGAGGAAATGAAGACCCTCAAGAATGTTTTAATAAGTAGTGCATAACCTATTGCATATAATGATATAATCGATCGCCGGAGGTCGCTGTGAAAGAGAAGCCGGGAACAGTCGTACGCGCTGCGACGCCGATGCGCAGTCTTTCGCAGCGCTTAGCGTTCCTGCTGCTGCTCAGCGCTGCTATCGGCCTGCTAATGTTGGGCCGCACCGATCCGCGTATATTCGAACAGGCACGCATGGCGTTGATCGATTCGACGACGCCGGCTCTCGATGTGCTGTCGCGCCCGATGGCAACCGTGTCGGAGCTGGTGCAAGAGGTTCGGGAATTGGTGAGCCTGCGGGAGACCAATGCTGTTTTGAAAGCGGAAAACGCGAGATTGCTGCAATGGGAGCATACGGCGCGAACGCTTCTTGTGGAGAACGACCGCTTGCGCACGCTGCTGAATTTTGCGGGTGACGGTACCGCCCGCTCGGTTACCGGGCGGATTATAGGCGATTCCAGCGGGCCTTTTATACGCAGCTTGCTGGTCAATACGGGAATGCGTGATGGCGTTCGCCGCGGCCACGCGGCTGTCTCTGGAGCGGGATTGCTCGGCCGCGTCGCGTCGACCGGCGAGAAGTCCGCGCGGGTACTCCTGATTAGCGATTTGAATAGCCGAATTCCTGTGTTTGTCGAGCATTCGCGCGCACGCGCGGTCTTGGCCGGTGACAACAGCCAACGTCCCCGCCTTACCTTTTTCTCAGCCAATGCCGATGTGAAGGTCGGGTCACGGATCGTCACGTCAGGTGATGGCGGTATGTTTCCGACCGGATTGCCGATCGGCGTGGTCGCCGAAATCGGCGATGGGGGGATACGGATTGAAACCTTTGCCACCCCAGACCGGCTCGAATTCATACGTCTCGTGGACTATGGCCTCAACGGCGTAATCGGTGGGGCCGAAACGGTCACCCGGGGAGCTGATCCCAACCGATGAAGAGCGCGGTCTGGCAGCACATTGATCTTGCCGCCCGGAAGCTCACCCCGTTTCTACTTACCTTGGTCCTGGTGGTGCTGAACCTCGTGCCGTTGCAACTTCCAGGGTATGCGGCGATTTCGCCAAACTTCGCCCTGATGGCGGTCTACTACTGGGCGCTCCACAGGCCGTCGCTGCTCCCGAGTGGTGCGGTCTTCCTTGTCGGCCTGCTGCAGGATTTTCTGTCCGGCGGATTGATCGGACAAAACGCAGCGATCCTCTTGGTCGTGTACATTATTGCCCTTTCGCAGGTGCGATTTTTCTACGGTAAATCTTTTTTCGTCGTCTGGTGGGGCTTTATGGTGGTGTCGCTGGGCGTTGCCGGGCTGGAATGGATTATCGCCACCATCTTCGCCGGGCACCTGCTCGCGCCCGAACCCGCGCTTTACGAATGTGCTATGAACGTTTCTGCTTACCCAATTTTCGGTTGGCTGTTCGTCCAACTCCACCGTACCCTCCCTCAGTAGGAATGACGCGCCATGCAGCCTGAGAAAATTCGGGTCAAGGCATTTGGCCGTCGTGCGGCATTGCTGATCAGCGGGAAATTGGCCTTGCTTGGTGGTCTGTGCGGGCGGCTTTATTACCTCCAGGTTATTGAATCCCAGAAGTACCAGAAGCTTGCGGATGATAACCGGATTAATCTCCGCCTATTGGCCCCGCCGCGTGGCCATATCGTCGACAGGCATGGAGCACCGATGGCGGTCAACGTGCAGAACTATCGTGTGGTTCTAGTCCCCGAGCAGGCGCTGGATATGCGGGAAACCTTGCGGCGGCTGGCAGAAATTATCGATCTTGCGGAGTATGACCGTCGGCGCGTACTGCGTGAGACGCAGCGCCGTCGGGCCTTCGTGCCAATTACCGTACGCGAAAACCTGACCTGGCAGGAAATGAGTCGGATCGAGGTGAACGCTCCCGATCTGCCGGGAATCAGTATTGATGTCGGACAATCCCGCCACTATCCGAACGGTCCTGTAGCGGCGCATGTCATGGGATATGTCGCGGCCGTCGCTGAGAAGGACTTGACGGGCGATCCATTGTTGGAATTGCCGGGATT